>NZ_JBJLSG010000100.1:0-18164 GCF_050871925.1 Kineococcus gurbantunggutensis | reverse complement strand
CCCCCCCCCCCCCCCCCCCCCCCCCCCCCCCCCCCCCCCCCCCCCCCCCCCCCCCCCCCCCCCCCCCCCCCCCCCCCCCCCCCCCCCCCCCCCCCCCCCCCCCCCCCCCCCCCCCCCCCCCCCCCCGGCGCCCTCCAGGCCGCTGAGGAGCGCGGCGGCGCCGTAGCCGGCGCCGGTGAGCAGCACGGCGAGGAGCAGGCCGCCGGCGAGGGCGGCGGTGCCCACCAGGGGCCGCCACCAGCGGTTCGCGGGCCCGCGCAGGGCGGCGGTGTAGGCGACGGGGGAGGGGGACGGTGCCGTCCCCGGGACGGCGGGTGCCTCGATCACACCGGCAGGCTGCCCGCGCCGGCGGCGCCGCCGCGTCGGCCGTGCGGTGCCCCCGGGGGGTCGACCAAGGTCGACCCCCCGGCGCCGGACGGCGACCTGCGGTGCTCCCGCGGGCGGTGCGCGCCCTCCTACGCTGACCGGGTGAGCAGCACGGTCGGCGAGAGGGCCCGGGACGCGCCGGGGGAGACGGCGGTGAGCGCGCCCGCGCGCCCGGCGGCGCCGGCGGGCGCGTCGGCGGCGGGGCCCGGGCGCCGGCGCCG
The DNA here is from genome assembly GCF_050871925.1 of Kineococcus gurbantunggutensis. Lineage (NCBI taxonomy): Bacteria > Bacillati > Actinomycetota > Actinomycetes > Kineosporiales > Kineosporiaceae > Kineococcus > Kineococcus gurbantunggutensis. The sequence continues at coordinate 17,577 of NZ_JBJLSG010000100.1, read as the reverse complement.
GGGGCGGCTGGCGCTGCGGCTGGCCGGCGACACCGTCCTCGTCCTGACCTGCCTGGGCGTGGGCCTGGTGCTCCTGGGCGTCGAGCTGGACCCCGCGACGGGTCCGCGCACCCGCGGCGACCTCGTCGTGGCGCTGGACTTCTTCCTGGGGGCGCCGGCCTGCCTGGCGCTGTTCGCGCGCCGGCGCCTGCCGGTGGCCGTGGCGGTGCTCCTGGCCGCCGTCTCCGTCCTGTCGGTCGTGGCCGGGGTGGCGTCGGCGGTGGCGCTGTTCGCGCTGGCGGTGCGCCGGCGCTGGCAGGTCGTGGCGGGCCCGGCCCTGGCCGTCGTCGCGGCGGGCGTCGCGCAGGCGCTGCTGTGGCCGGACCCGCAGGTGCCCACCTGGGTGGTCGCCGCGCTCGGGCCGGTGCTCGTGCTGCCGGTGGTCGGCTGGGGCATGTACGTGCGCACCCGCCACCAGCTCCTGGCCTCGCTGCGCGACCAGGCCGAGCGCGCCCGCGCCGAGCAGGAGATGCGCGTGCGCCAGGCCCGCACCACCGAGCGCGCCCGCATCGCCCGCGAGATGCACGACGTCCTGGCGCACCGCCTGTCGCTGGTGAGCATGCACGCCGGCGCCCTGGAGTTCCGGCCCGGCGCCGACCCCGAGGACGTCGCGCGCGCCGCGGGCGTCATCCGCGCCGGCACCCACGAGGCGCTGGAGGACCTGCGCGACATCCTCGGCGTGCTGCGCGCCGAGGACGTCGCCGGCGCGGGCGCGGAGGAGTCGCGCGGGCGCCCGCAACCGGTCCTGGCCGACCTGCCGGAGCTGGTGGAGCAGGCCCGCGCGGCCGGCTCGCGCGTGCGGCTGGACCTGGAGGTGCCCGCCCGGGCCGAGGCGCCGGCGCTGGTGGGGCGCACCGCGTTCCGCGTGGTGCAGGAGGGCCTGACGAACGCGCGCAAGCACGCCGCCGGCCGCGAGGTGCGGGTGCTGGTCCGGGGCGCGCCCGGCCACGGGCTGGAGGTCGTCGTCGACGACGGCGCGGCGGGCGCGCCGCCGGTGCCCCGGACGCCGGTGTCCCCGTCGGCGGGGGTGCCCGGCGCCGGGCTGGGCCTGGTGGGGCTGGCCGAGCGGGTCGCCCTCGCCGGCGGCGAACTGGAGCACGGACCCGCCGGCGGGGGCTTCCGGCTGCGCGCGCGGCTGCCGTGGCCGGCGTGAGCGGGGGCGCCGCGCCCGTGCGGGTGCTGCTCGTCGACGACGACCCGCTGGTGCGCGCGGCGCTGCAGGTGGTCCTGGGCGGCCTGGACGACGTGAGCGTGGTGGGCGAGGCCGCCGACGGCGAGCAGGCGGTCGCGCTGGCCGCGGCCACCGCCCCGGACGTGGTGCTGGTGGACGTGCGGATGCCGCGCCGCGACGGCATCAGCGCCACCCGGGAGATCACCGCGGGCGGTGCCGGCCCGCGCGTGGTGGTGCTCACGACGTTCGGCGAGGACGAGGCGGTGCTGGCGGCGCTGCGCGCCGGCGCCGACGGGTTCCTGCTCAAGGACACCCCGCCGGCCGGGATCGTCGCGGCGGTGCGGCGCGCGGCGGCCGGGGAGCCGGTGCTCTCGCCCGACGTGACGCGGCGCCTCATCGGCCACGTCACCGCCACCGGGCCCACCGGGTCCACCTCCACCGGGTCCACCGGGTCCGCCGGGTCCGCCGGGTCCGCCGGGTCCGCCGGGTCCGCCGGGTCCGCCGGGTCCGCCGGGTCCGCCGAGTCCGCCGCGGGGGCGGACGCCCGCCGCGCGCAGGCGCTGCAGCGGCTGGAGCGGCTGGGCGGCAGGGAGCGCGAGGTCGCCGTGGCCGTCGGCCGCGGGCTTCCCAACGCCGAGATCGGCGCCCGGATGTCCCTGAGCACCGCGACGGTGAAGGCGTACGTCTCGCGCGTCATGGCGCGCCTGGGGGTGGACAACCGGGTGCAGGTGGCGATCCTCGTGCACGACGCCGGGCTGGTGTGAGGGCCGCGCCCGGCGGGCGCGACCCCCGCCGGGTCAGGGGTCGGGCAGTTCGACGGGGGCCAGTTCGGCGAACCGGTCGCCCGGGCCGGGGTTTCCCGGGGCGGAGGAACCGCCGAGCTGGTGCACCACGCCCCACACCGCGTTCAGGCCGGTGGTGACCGCGCCCTCCGCCCAGCCGGGCGTGAAGGAGATGTCGTCGCCGGCGAGGAAGATCCCGCGCTGCTGCGGCGGCAGGTGGTCCTGCACGAAGTGGCAGAACAGCCTGCGCTGGTAGCGGTAGTGGCCCGGCAGGTTCCCGCGGAACGCGCCCATGAAGTGCGGTTCGCGCTCCCAGGAGACGGTGATGGGGTCGCCCAGGACGTGCGAGGCGATGTCGACGTCGGGGTAGATCTGCTTGAGGTTGTGCAGCATCAGCCGCACCCGCTCGTCGGTGTCCAGCGCCAGCCACTTCAGCGCGTCGTCGTTCCAGGTGTAGCTCAGGCAGATGACGGCCGGGGAGTCCGCCGCGGCCGGGTCGTCGATCCCCTCGCCGCCGTCGAGCAGGTAGGTACCGCGGGTCATGCGGTCGGTGAGGGTGGTGCTGAGCACCCGCCGCCCGGTGGCCGGGTCGCGGTCGCGCCAGAACGGGCGGTCCACCAGGACGAACGTCTTGGAGGACTGCATGTAGTGCGAGCGCTCCACCGCCATCCACATGTCGTGCGAGAACAGCGACTCCTCGGTGTCGATGCCCGCCGACAGCAGCCATGACTGGCAGGTGGCGATCACCGCCTCGTAGGCGCGCTCGGTGCCCCAGCGGTCCAGCACGAGCAGGCGGCCGTCCTCGCCGCGGCGCACGCGGGTGACCGCCGGGCGCGGGGAGCCCTGGTGCAGCGACTGCAGGCTGGTGCCCGCCGGCCAGTGCGCGAGCGCGTCCGGCGCGTGGCGCCACAGGCCCAGCGGCACGCTCTGCGCGCCGCCGGTGATGCGGTGGTGCTGGTCGTCGGCGTCGGTGTGCACGACGCGCAGGATCTCCAGGATCGAGTTCGGGAAGTCGGTGTCCCAGCCGCCGGTGCCGAAACCGACCTGCCCGAACGTCTCGCGGTAGGAGAACGGCAGTTCCGAGAACGCCGCGGACTTCGCGACGAAGCCGTAGAACGTCTCCTCGTCCAGCCGCGGGACGGTGCGGTTCCAGACCTCCTTGATGGCGCGCAGGTCGCGGCGGCGGATCGCGTCCTGCACCGCCTCCAGCTCCGCGCCCTCCACCAGCGCCCGGCGCCACGCGGCGGCGACCTCGCCGAACTCCGCGGGCAGGTCCTCGGGCCTCTCGGCGTAGTGGGCGCGGTTGCGCAGCTCGATCACCGTGCTGGGCGTCTGCGGCGCCAGCGGGTTCGGGAACGGGCTGGTGCGGGCGCCGACGGTGTCCACGTAGTGGAAGAACGCGCGCCCGGAGGCGGGGAACCGCATCCCGCCCAGGTCGGCAACGGCGCCGGGCACGCCGGGGAAGGCCGCCGAGCGCAGCCGGCCGCCGATCTCCCCGGCCTCGTGCACGACGGGGCGCAGCCCGAGCTTCATCAGCTCGTGCGCGGCCACCAGCCCCGACACCCCCGCGCCGATGACGGCGACCTCGGTGCCGTGCCGGTGCGCGGGCACCGAGCCCAGGCCGGCGGGGTGGGCGAGGTACTCGTCGTAGGGGAAGGGGAAGTCGGGCACCAGCATCGTCAGCGGCTGCTCGGCCCCCCGGGCGCCGGGTGCGGGCGCGCCGGGCAGGTCCTCGGTGCTCGTGCCTGCGGGCAGGGTCATCTCAGCTCCCGCTCCGGGTGGCGGCCAGCACCGACAGCAGCTCGTACACCACGTGCGCGGCGGCGATGCCGGTGATCTCGGCGTGGTCGTACGCCGGGGCGACCTCGACGACGTCGGCGCCCACGACGTGCGCGCCGACAAGGCCGCGCAGGGTGTGCAGCAGCTCCCGGCTGGTCAGCCCGCCCGCCTCGGGGGTCCCGGTGCCGGGGGCGGCGGCGGGGTCGAGGACGTCGATGTCGACGGAGACGTACACCGGTGCGCCCTCCACGCGCCGGCGCACCCGCTCCACCGCGCGCGCCACGCCGTCGGTCTCGTAGTCGTCGGCGCGCACGACCTGGAAGCCGAGCACGCCGTCGTCCTCGAGGTCCTGCGCGCTGTACAGCGGCCCGCGGGTGCCGACGTGGACGCTGCGCTCGAGGTCGACCAGGCCCTCCTCGCTGGCGCGGCGGAAGGGCGTGCCGTGGGTGTAGGGGGCGCCGAAGTAGGTGTCCCAGGTGTCCAGGTGGGCGTCGAAGTGGACGACGGCGAGCTTGCCGTGCTGCTTGGCCAGCGCGCGCAGCGCGGGCAGCGCCAGGGTGTGGTCCCCGCCCAGCGAGACCAGCGTGGAGCCGTCCTGCGACAGCGCCGTCAGCCCCCGCTCGGCGGTGCCCAGCGCCTCGGCGATGTCGAAGGGGTTCAGGCCCAGGTCGCCGGCGTCGGCGACCTGCTGGGTGCCGAAGGGGTGCGTGCCCAGCGCCGGGTGGTACGGGCGCAGCAGCTTGGAGGAGGCGCGCACGTGGCCCGGCCCGAAGCGGGCGCCGGGGCGGTAGCTGACGCCGGTGTCGAAGGGCAGGCCGACGATCGTGACGTCGGCGCGGGAGACCTCGTCCAGGCGCGGCAGGCGCGCGAACGTCGGCGGGCCGCCGTAGCGGGGCACGCGCGTGGCGTCGACCGGCCCCCGCGGGCCGGGCGTGTCGGGGGACATGGGTTTCACAGTGGCGCGGCGGGCCCGGCCGGTCAACCCCTGTTTACCGCTGGAGCGCCACGGGTTCCCCGCGGGGCGCGGTGGTGCCACACTGCGGCGGGCACCGGGGCCGGTGCGGTGGCGAGGGGAGGGTGCGGTGCGGGCGGCGGCGCGGACGGAGGACGGACCCGCGGGTGGGGCCGGGGGCGCGCCGGTGCGCGTCGGCGCCCGGCTGCGCGCGGCGCGCCTGGCGCAGCGGCGCACCGTGGCGGAGGTGGCCGCGGCCGCCGGCCTGACCAAGGGCTTCCTCTCCCGCCTGGAGCGCGACCGCGCCACCGCCTCCGTGGCGGCCCTGGTGCGGCTGTGCGCCGCGCTCGACCTGGCCGTCGGCAGCCTCTTCGAGCCCGCCCCGGCCGGCGAGGCCGTGCGCGCCGGGCACTACCCGCCCATCGCCTTCGGCGGGCACGGCGTGCGCGAGTGGCTGCTCACCCCCGCCGGCGAGCGGCGGCTGGCCGCGATCGTCAGCGAGGTCGAGCCCGGCGGCGGCTCCGGGGAGGAGCCGTACGCCCTGGGCGCGGACGTGGAGTTCGCCCTCGTCCTGGCCGGGACGCTGCGGCTGAGCTTCACCCGCACCGACGGCGGCGAGGACGGGGAGGGCGGCGAGGGCGGCCGGGGCGTCGAGGTCGTCGAGCTGGGCACCGGCGACGCCTTCACCTTCGACCCCGGCCGCGCCCACTCCTTCCGCGCCACCGGCGACGCGCCAGCGCGGGTGCTGTGGGTCGTCAGCCCCGCCCTGTCCGAACCGCCCCGCCGCGCCGCGGACGGCCCGGCGCGCTCGTGAGCGGCGCCCACCGGGCGGCGCTGGGCACCGCCGCCCGCCTCGGCTACGGTCGGCACCGCTGGGGGCCGCAGGTGCACCGGGAGGGCTCGTGAGGATCGCCGTCGCGCAGGAGGCCGCCACCGCCGACGTGGCGCAGAACCTGCGCACCCTGGAGCGGTTGGCCGAGCGCGCCGCGCGCGCCGGCGCCGACCTGCTCGTCACCCCGGAGCTGTTCACCACCGGGTACGACCCCGGGCGGGTGCACGCCGACCCCTCGCTGCTGCCGCGCGCGGCGGAGCTGGCCCGCCGCGCCGGCGTGGCCCTGGTCGTCAGCGAACCCCACGACGACGGCACCGCGGAGTCCATCACCGCCGTCGTCGTCGACCGCGACGGCACCGTCCTGGGCCGCTACACCAAGACGCACCTGTACGGCCCCGCCGAGCGCGCCGCGTTCGCCCCCGGCGACGGCACCCCGCTGGTGGTGGACGTCGCCGGGCTGCGCGTGGGGGTCCTGGTGTGCTTCGACGTGGAGTTCCCCGAGGCGGTGCGCGCCCTGGCCGTCGCCGGGGCGGACGTCGTCGCCGTGCCCACGGCGATCTTCGACCCGGACGTGGCGCGGCTGCTGCTGCCGGCGCGCGCGTACGAGAACCGCGTGGCCGTGGCCTACGCCAACCACGTCGGCCCCGCCGCCGACGGGGTCAGCACGTTCAGCGGCGGCTCGGTCGTCGTCGGCCCCGACGGGCGCGTCCTGGCGCGCGCGGGGCGGGACGAGGCGGGGCTGCTGCTCGCCGACGTCGGCGCGGCCGACCTGCGCGACGCCCGCGACGTCGTGGACTACGTGCGCGAGCGCCGGCCGGAGACGTACCGGCTGGGCTGAGGGCCGGGCCGAGGGCCGGGCCGAGGGTCGCGCCGGGGAGCCGTCCCGGTCAGGACGGCAGGTGGCCCCACAGCAGGTCCAGCTCGCCCTCGACCTCCACGGCGCCCAGCGCCGCCGGCAGCAGGAACGTGCTCGCCCGCGCCAGTTCCCCGCTCCAGGCACCGGCGTGCACGGCCACCGGGGCGCGGCCGATGTTGGTGAGCACCTGCGCCGTGCCGAACTCCCGGCGCACCCGCACCGGGTGCCCGCTGCGCCAGCGGCGCAGGACGAAGTACGGGCCCTGGCAGCACAGCGCGCGGCGCACCCCGTCGTCGTCGGCGGGCACGGTGGAGTCGGTGATCGAGGCCCGGGCGTCCAGTCGGGCCTCGCGCAGCAGCGCCTCGACGTTCTCCCGGCGCTGCTGCTCGGGCACGGGGGAGCCGTCCTGCATCTCGTACGGCATGGCGTGCTGCTGGGTGTCCGAGGTCTGCTCGATCTCGTACACCAGCGTGTCCGGCCCGAAGGAGTGGACCGTGCCGCCCGGCACGTACACGGTGTCGCCGGCGGCGACGGGGAAGCGCTCCAGCACGGCGTCGAAGTCCTGCGCCAGCAGCGCCTCGCGCAGCCGCTCGGGGCCCACGTCCGGGCGCACCCCGGCCAGCGCGGTGGCGCCCGGCCCGGCGGCCAGCACGTGCCACGCCTCGGTCTTGCCGTTCTCCTGCCCCTCGAACTCCCGCGCCGCGGCGTCGTCGGCGTGCACGTGCACCGGCAGGGCGCGGTGGCCGTCGATGAGCTTGGTGAGGATCGGGAAGCGCGAGCCCGACCAGCCCGGCCCGACGAGCTCGCCGGGGTGCTCGCGCACCAGGTCGCGCAGCGGCGTGCCGGCCAACGGGCCGTCGGCGACGACGCCCACCTCGCCGTCGACGTCGCTGACCTCCCACGTCTCGGCGACGGGGCCCTCGGGCAACCCGCTGCGCCCCAGCACGTCCGCGACGGCCCGGCCGCCGAAGACGTGCTGCTTGACGGACGTGCTCAGGCGCAGCGGGTACCACTCCACGTCGGTGCTCCCCTCAGAGGATCGGCTTGCCGCCGGTCACCGCGATGCGCGCGCCGGAGACGTAGCTGGCCTCGTCGGAGGCGAGCATCACGTACACCGGCGCCAGCTCCGCCGGCTGCGCGGCCCGGCCGATCGGGGACTGCTGGCCGAACTGCGCGACCTTCTCCTCCGGCATCGTGGCCGGGATCAGCGGCGTCCACACCGGCCCGGGCGCCACCGAGTTCGCGCGGATGCCGCGCTCGGCCAGCAGCTGCGCCATGGAGGCGACCATGTTCGCGATGCCGGCCTTGGTCGCCGCGTACGGCAGCAGCGTGGGGCTGGGGCTGTCGGAGTTCACCGAGCTGGAGCCGATGATGGAGGAACCGGCGCCCATGTGCGGCAGGGCGGCCTTGGTCAGGTGGAAGAAGGCGCTGAGGTTGGTGTGGATCGTGCGGTCCCACTCCTCGTCGGGGATCTCCTCGATCGAGTCGCGGTTCATCTGGAACGCGGCGTTGCTGACGAGCACGTCGACGCGGCCGAACTCCTCCACGGCCCTGGCGACGACGGCGCGGCACTGCTCGGGCTGCGAGATGTCGCCGGGCACCAGCACGGCCCTGCGCCCGGCCCGCTCCACCCACTGCGCGGTCTCGCGCGCGTCCTCGTCCTCGTTCAGGTAGCTGATGAGGACGTCGGCGCCCTCGCGGGCGTACGCGATCGCCACGGCGCGGCCGATGCCGGAGTCGCCGCCGGTGATGATCGCCTTCTTGCCCTCCAGCCGGCCGGTGCCGCGGTAGCTCTCCTCGCCGTGGTCGGGGGCGGGGTCCATCGCGGCGGTGGTGCCGGGGACGTCCTGCGACTGCTCGGGCTGCTGACCGGACTCCGTCATGGTGACTCCTCCTCGCGGGCGCTGCTGCTTCGTGCCGGTGCCTCGTGCCGGTGCCTCGTGCCGCCGGCGCGCGGTGCTCCGCACGAGGCCCCACCCTCCGCCTACCCGCTGCGTGCCGTCCCAACCGCGGCGGGTGACCTCCTTTCCCCCGGTCGGGCGCGCCGCGGTGGTCCGGCCCCCGCCCCGCCCCTACGGTGGACGCCCACCCGCACGCGAAGGAGCGATCCGTGGTCCCACTGCTCGACCGGAGGCGCAGCATCGCGCCGCCAGGTTTCAACCGCTGGCTGGTGCCGCCGGCGGCGCTGGCCGTGCACCTGTGCATCGGTCAGGTGTACGCCACCAGCGTCTACAAGAACGCCCTCGTGCAGCACTTCGGCGTGGGCAACACCGAGGTCGGCGTGGTGTTCTCCATCGCCATCGTCATGCTGGGGTTGTCCGCGGCCGTGGCCGGCACGTGGGTGGACCGCAACGGGCCCCGCAAGGCGATGGCGACCTCGGCGCTGTTCTGGGTCAGCGGCTTCCTCGTCGGCGCCCTGGGCATCGCCACCTCGCAGCTGTGGCTGCTGTACCTGGGGTACGGCGTCATCGGCGGCATCGGCCTGGGCATCGGCTACATCTCCCCGGTGTCCACCCTCATCAAGTGGTTCCCGGACCGGCCGGGCCTGGCCACCGGCATGGCGATCATGGGTTTCGGCGGTGGTGCCCTGGTGGCCAGCCCGCTGTCCACCCGCCTGCTGGGCCTGTACGACCCGGCCTACGACTCCTCGGTGTCCGGCAGCGTGCCCACCGGCGACGCGGTCGCGATGCTCTTCGTGACCTTCGCGGTCGCGCACGCGCTGTTCATGGCGTTCGGCGCGGCCACCGTGCGGGTGCCGGCCGACGGCTGGCGCCCGGACGGCTTCGACCCGGCCTCGGTGCGCAGCAAGGCGCTGGTGACGACGGCGAGCGTGTCGGCGCGCAACGCCGTCCGCACCCCGCAGTTCTGGCTGCTGTGGGTGGTGCTGTTCTGCAACGTCACCGCCGGCATCGGCATCCTGGAGCAGGCCTCACCGATGATCCAGGACTTCTTCCGCGGTGCGGACGGCACCTCCACCGTGGCCGTCGCGGCGGCCGGCGGTTTCGTCGGGGTGCTGTCGATGGCGAACATGGCCGGGCGCTTCGCGTGGTCGTCCACCTCCGACATCATCGGCCGCAAGCCGATCTACCTGGTCTACCTGGGCGTCGGCCTCGTCGCGTACGCGCTGCTGGCGCTGTTCGGGCAGACCAGCACCGCGCTGTTCGTGCTGCTGGCGGCGGTGATCCTGTCCTTCTACGGCGGCGGTTTCGCCACCGTCCCGGCGTACCTGCGCGACCTGTTCGGCACCTTCCAGGTGGGCGCGATCCACGGCCGGCTGCTGACCGCGTGGTCCACCGCCGGCGTGGTGGGCCCGCTCATCGTCAACGGCTTCCTGGACGCGCAGGGCACCCCCGGGCGCCTGACGGCCGAGGCGTACCGGCCGGCCCTGCTGACCATGGTGGTGCTGCTGGCCGTCGGCCTGGTGGCGAACCTGCTGGTGCGCCCGGTGTCCTCCAGGTTCCACGAGCCCGTCGCCGGTGCGGCGGGGCGGTCCAGCGGTCGCGACGGGGAGAGGAGCGCCTCGTGAGCACGGGAGCGGGAACGGGGACGGGCCCGGCGACCGGCCCGGGGGCGGGCCGGTCCGGCCCCTCCACCGCCCGGGTGGCGCTGGGCTGGACGCTGGTCGGGGTGCCGCTGGCGTACGGCGTGGTCGAGACGGTGCTGCGGGCCTCGAAGCTCTTCACCGGCTGAACCGCCGGGGACGGCGAGCGCGGGCGGGCGCCCCGCACCCGGGGCGGTCGCCCGCGCTCAGCCGAAGCGGTCGGGGTCCCCCGCGCCCACGCGCACGACCTCGGCGCCGCCGGCGGACATGTCCACCACCGTCGTGGGCACGGTGCCCACCTCGCCGGCGTCCACGACGGCGTCGACGACGTGGTCCAGCTCCTCCTTGATGCTCCACGCGTCGGTGGGCGGCTCCTCGTGGCCGGGCAGCAGCAGCGTGCTCGACAGCAGCGGCTCGCCCAGCTCGCGCAGCAGGGCCCGCACGAACGGGTGGTCCGGGATGCGCACGCCCACGGTCCTCTTGCGCGGGTGCGCGAACCGCTTGGGGACCTCGGCGGTGGCGGGCAGGATGAACGTGTACGGGTTCGGCGTGGCCGCCTTCACCGCCCGGAACGCGGGGTTGTCCAGGTGCACGAACTGCCCGAGCTGGGCGAAGTCCGCGCACACGAGCGTGAAGTGGTGCCGCTCGTCGAGGTGGCGCACCCGGCGGATGCGCTCGGCGCCGGTGCGGCTCTCCAGCCGGCAGCCCAGCGCGTAGCAGGAGTCGGTGGGGTAGGCGATCAGGCCGTCGTCGCGCAGCAGGGCCACCAGCTGGGCCAGGGCGCGCGGCTGCGGGTCCTGCGGGTGCACCTCCACGAAGCGGGCCATGCCCGGAGGGTAGGCCGGGGCGCCGGCGGCGGCAGCCCGGCGCCGCCGCTCAGGGCAGCCGCACCAGCGGGAAGCCGATCGTGCGCCGCAGCCGGAAGCCCAGCGACTCGTACAGCCGCACCGCGCCGGTGTTGGTGGCCGCCGCGTGCAGGAACGGCGTCTCCCCGCGGGCCAGCGCGCCGGCGGCCACCGCCCGCACCAGGCGGCTCGCCAGGCCCCGCCCGCGCACGGCCGGGTCGGTGCACACGGCGCTGATCTCGGTGAACCCCGGCGGGTGCAGGCGCTCGCCGGCCGCGGCCACCAGCCGGCCCCGCTCGTCGCGCACGCCCAGGTAGGTGCCCAGCAGCCGGGTGCGGCGCTCGAAGGGGCCCGGGCGGGTGCGCCGCACCAGGTCCAGCAGCTCCGGCACGTCCGCCTCGCCCAGCACGAGCGCCCCCGGGTCCGGCGCGGCCCGCAGCGCGGCGGTGGCCACGAGCTGCACGCCCGGCAGGTCCCGCACCAGCCGCGCGCCCCGCGGCAGCGGGCCCTCCAGCCCCGGCAGCAGCACCTCGGCGCCGGCCCCCGCCACCGCCCGCAGCTCCTCCCAGGCCCGCTCCTCGCGCGCGTCGGCCAGCGCGCAGAACGGGGACACGTCCACCGGGTAGCGCCGGCCGAGCTCACCGCCCTCGGCGAGGTCGCGGTGCGCGCCCGTCAGCGAGGTCCACACGGGGGCGTCGAGGGGGTGGTGCCGCACCGCGGCATGGTTCCACGCCGCCGCCCGCGCCCGTCCCGCCCCCGCCAGGGCCCTGCCGGGCCCCGCCGCGCCGGGAAGGACGGGGAGGGACCGGACCGGTCGGCGTCCGGGCACCGCGGTGCGCGCACCGCGCTGCCGCGGATACCTTGCCAGCGTGCTGGACGAGCGGTGGGGCGGCCCGGTGCGGGTCGCGGGGGACGGCGAGGGCGCCGGCGGGCCCGCGGACGGCGGGGAGGCCGGCGGCGCGGTGCGGCCCGGGGACGGGCGGGTCCTGGCCGACCTGGCCCCCGTCATGCTGTGGTCCACCGACGCCACCGGCGCGTGCACCTCCGTCAACCGCCGCGTGCTGGAGTTCTTCGGCGCCAGCGAGGAGGACATGTTCGCCGGCCGGTGGCGCTCGATCCTGCATCCCGAGGACGCGCCCGCCTACCTGCGCACGTTCGAGGACGCCACCGCTCGGGGGCGCGGGTTCCGCGCCACCACGCGCGTGCGCCGCGCCGACGGCACCTACCGCTGGATCGAGACGACCGCCGCCCCGCTGCTGGACGCCCGGGGGCGCTTCGCCGGCCTGGCCGGCAGCAACCCCGACGTCACCGACCGGCTGCTGCGCGTGCGGGCCACGGCCTTCGCCGCCGAGCTCGGCGACGTCTTCGCCCGCGCCGACGACCCCGCCGAGGTGACCGCGGACGCCGGCCGGCGCCTGGTGGCGCACCTCGGGCTGGCCCGGCTCTCGCTCGCGCTGGCCGACGGCCCCGGCGACGGTCCCGGCAGCGGTGCCGGCGACGCGGGGGGCGCGGGGGGCGCCGGCGCGGTCGCCTGGGAGCACGCCGCCGGGGAGGCGGGCGAGGAGCGCGTCGAGGCCGTCGAGGACGGCCGGCGGCGGCTGTTCACCGTCACCGCCGCCAAGCGGCCCGGCGAGGGGTGGCACGAGGAGGAGGAGCGCCTGCTGCGCGAGGTCGCCCCCCGCCTGTACCTGCACCTGACCCGCGCCCGCGAGGCGCAGGCGGTGCGCCGCCGCTACGACGAGGCCCGCGCCGTCGTCGCGCGGCTGCAGGCGGCCCTGCTGCCCGCGGCCCTGCCGGTGCTGCCCGGCCTGGACCTGGCCGCCCGCTACGTCGTCGCCGGGGCCGGGCAGGCCGCCGGCGGGGACTGGTTCGACGCGGTGGTCCTCGACGGCGGGCGCGTCGCGCTCGTCGTCGGCGACGTCGTCGGGCACGGCGTGCTCGCCAGCGCCACCATGAGCCAGCTGCGCGCGGTGCTGGGCCAGCGCCTGGGCGCCGGGGCGGGCCTGCTGGAGGCGGTCGCCGACGTCGAGGACGTCGCCCGCCGCCTGCCCGGCGCGGCGGCGACCACCCTGTGCGCGGCGGTGCTCGACCCCGCCGGGGCCTCCCTGGAGTACGTCACCTCCGGACACCCCGCGCCGCTGGTCGTGCGCCCCGACGGCACCGCCGCGCACCTGGAGCAGACCGGCGGCGGACCGCTGGCCGTCGCCGGCGAGCGCGCCGCGCGCACCGTGCGCCTGGCCCCCGGCGAGCACGTCCTGCTCTACACCGACGGCCTGGTGGAGCGGCCCGGGCGCTCCCGCGCCGCCGAGCGCGAGCTGCTGGCCGGCGCCGCCGGCCGCGCCCTGCGCGCCGCGCTGGCCGACGGCGCCGGGGCCGGCTCGCCCGCCGACGCGGTGTGCCGCGCCCTGGTCGGCGAGCTGGCCGGACCCGGCGCCCGCGACGACGTCACCGTGCTGGTGGCCGGCCCGCGCACCCCGCCGGCGGCGCTGGAGGCCGACCTGCCCGCCGAGCCGCGCTCGCTGGCCGAGCTGCGCGCCCTGCTGCGCGCGTGGGCGGCCCCGCTGCACCTGCACCCCGCCGAGGCGCGCACCGTGCACCTGCTGGCCGGGGAGGCGGTCGCCAACGCCGTCGAGCACGCGCACGCCCGGCCCGGCGGGCACCGCGTGCGCGTGGGCGCCGACGTGGACGGCTCGGGGGTGCTGCGCCTGGTCGTCGCCGACGACGGCCGCTGGCGCACCCCGCGCGAGCAGCCCGGCGACCGCGGTCGCGGCCTGGCGCTGCTAGGGGCGCTGGGGCGGCTGCGCGTGGACGCCACCGGGACCGGCACGGTGGTCTCGGTGGAGCGGGCGCTGCAGCGGCCGGTGGAGGTGGACGTGCCCGGCCCCGCCGACGGCCCGGGCCCGGAGCAGGTGCACGAGCCCCCGTTCGAGGTGCTGCCCGCCGGCGGGCCCGTGCTGCGCGTGCGCGGGGCGGTGGACCTGGCCAGCGCCGACGACCTGCTCGACGAGCTGCGCCGCGCCTCCCGCGGCGGGGCGGTGCGCCTGACCGTGGACCTCTCCGGCGTCACCCACCTCGCCAGCGCCGGGGTGCAGGCGCTGGTGGAGGCCGCCCGCGGCGCGGGCGGCTGGGAGCGGCTGGACCTGCTGGCCCCCGGCGGCGGCGCCGCGGCCGCCGTGCTGGAGCTCGCCGCGCTGCCGCACCGCACCTCCTGAGCCGGCCCGGTCTGGCCGGGCGGGCGTGCGGGTCGGGCTCGGCCCGGCTCAGCCCGGCACGGAGGAGCTCTCGCGCAGGTCCACCCCGTCGCCCTCGCGGTCCGCCGCGTCGGCGGCGGTGGCCGAGGCCAGGTCGCGGTGCAGGCGCAGCCGGCGCAGGCCGGGGAAGTCGAGCACGTCGGTGCGCGCGCCGAGCACCACCCGCAGCGGGGTGCCGGTGCGCTCGCAGCGGCGGTGGGCGCTGGTGAGCACCGAGACGCCCACCGAGCCGAGGTAGCCCACGTCCGAGAGGTCCACCACCACCGGGTGCGGGGCCCGGCCGCCGTCGACGAGGGCGGCCAGGGCCGTGGAGAACACCGGCGCCGAGGCCAGGTCCACGTCGCCCTCGACCCGCAGCACCGGCACCGGCCCCGCGTCCGGGCGCGAGACCGCCACCCCCGGTGCCGGCTCGGGCGCCGCCGGGGCGCTCGGCGCCGCGAGCGCGGGCTCCGGCTGGCGGGTGAAGGTGGTCTGCAGCACGTCGTCCAGGCGGGTGCGCACGTCGGCGGGCAGCTCCACCCCCGCCCGGCACAGCTCCACGACCCGCTCGGCGAGGACGGCGAGCTTGACGTTGCGCTGCTGCGAGCACCACCGCAGCAGCTCGAAGGCCTCGTCGGGGCCGACGCCGTAGACGAGCATGAGCGCGCCCTTGGCCTGGTCGATCACCTGGCGCGACTCCAGCGCCGTGCGCAGGTGCACCGCGGCGACCTCGCTGACGTCGCGCAGCACCTCGGCGGTGACGTCGACGACCTGGCCCTCGAAGGCGCGCACCGGCCCGCGCGCGCCGTGCCCGTCCGCTGGGCGGCCCGCCAGCGCCGCCCAGCGCCGGGTGCCGGTGCCGTCCTCGAAGGAGACCAGCGCCCCGAACGGGGCGCGCCCGCAGGCGGCGGCGGTCAGCTCCGCGCGCAGCCGCTGCGCGTCGCGCGGGTCCAGGTGCCCGCACAGCCGGCCGGTGGTGCTCACGGCCTCGTCCGCCGGCAGGTGCAGCACCTGGCGCGCGGCGGGGGACCAGCGCCAGCGGTCCTCGAGGACCTCGACGGAGAACGCCCCGGCGGGGGCGGCGCGCTGCGGCTCGTGCTCGACGTCCATCGTGGCCTCCGGCGTGCAGCGGCCCACCGGGCCGCTCGAGGCGGGGGCTCGTGGTTCAACACCCGCACCGCGGGCGCCCGGTCGCTGCCGCCGCCCGCGGACCCGGCCCATGCTCGCACGTCGCCGCGAGCGGGGCGAGCGGCGCGCTCACGCGGTGTGATCCGCGTCATCGGGGCTGGCCGGGACCGCGCGGCGGGGGAGCACTAGGGTGCTGAGCGCCCGGTGCCGGCCGGCGCGGGCCCCGCGCGGGGCGGGCGTCGGCAGCGACACGACAACCTCCGACGACGAAGACGAGGAAGACTGGTGGACCTCTTCGAGTACCAGGCGCGCGACATGTTCGCGGCGCACGGCGTACCCGTCCTGGACGGCAAGGTCGCGACCACACCCGAGGAGGCCCGGGCCGCGGCCGAGGCCATCGGCGGCACCGTGGTGGTCAAGGCCCAGGTGAAGACGGGCGGGCGCGGCAAGGCGGGCGGCGTCAAGGTCGCCCGCTCCCCGGAGGAGGCGGCCGAGCGCGCCCGCGAGATCCTCGGCATGGACATCAAGGGCCACACCGTGCACCAGGTGATGATCGCCCAGGGCGCGCGGATCGCCGAGGAGTTCTACTTCTCCGTCCTGCTCGACCGCTCCAACCGCACCTACCTGGCGATGGCCAGCGTCGAGGGCGGCATGGAGATCGAGCAGCTCGCCGTCGAGCGCCCCGAGGCGCTGGCCCGCGTGCCCGTGGACGCCCTGACCGGCATCGACGCCGCCAAGGCCGCCGAGATCGTCGAGCGGGCCGGCTTCGCCCCCGAGCTGCGCGGGGCCGTCGCCGACGTCGTGCAGAAGCTGTGGGGCGTGTTCACCGCCGAGGACGCCACGCTGGTCGAGGTGAACCCGCTGGTGCGCACCGAGGACGGCGAGATCGTCGCCCTCGACGGCAAGGTCACGCTCGACGAGAACGCCGACTTCCGCCACCCCGAGCACGCCTCGCTCGCCGACGCCGCCGCGGCCGACCCGCTGGAGGCCAAGGCGAAGGAGATGAACCTCAACTACGTCAAGCTCGACGGCGAGGTCGGGATCATCGGCAACGGCGCCGGCCTGGTCATGAGCACCCTCGACGTGGTCGCCTACGCCGGCGAGGCGCACGGCGGCGTCAAGCCCGCGAACTTCCTGGACATCGGCGGCGGCGCCTCCGCGCAGGTCATGGCCAACGGCCTGGACGTCATCCTCAACGACGCGCAGGTCAAGAGCGTGTTCGTCAACGTCTTCGGCGGCATCACCGCCTGCGACGAGGTCGCCAAGGGCATCGTCTCCGCCCTGGGCATCCTGGGCGACGAGGCCACCAAGCCCCTCGTCGTGCGCCTGGACGGCAACAACGTCGAGGAGGGCCGGCGCATCCTCGCCGAGGCGAACCACCCGCTGGTGACCGTCGTCGACACCATGGACGGGGCGGCCGACAAGGCCGCCGAGCTCGCCGCGAGCGGAAAGGCCTGAGCAATGGCGATCTTCCTGAACTCCGACAGCAAGGTCATCGTCCAGGGGATGACCGGCTCCGAGGGCCGCAAGCACACCCAGCGGATGCTGGCCTCCGGCACGGACGTCGTCGGCGGCGTGAACCCCGGCAAGGCCGGCCAGAGCGTGGACTTCACCGGCGCGGACGGCTCGCCCGTGCAGGTGCCGGTGTTCGGCACCGTGGCCGAGGCCCGCGAGGCCACCGGCGCGGACGTCTCCGTGGTGTTCGTGCCCGCGAAGTTCACCAAGGCCGCGGCGATGGAGGCCATCGACGCCGACACCCCGCTCGTGGTGGTCATCACCGAGGGCGTGCCGGTGCACGACACCGCCGAGTTCCACGCCCACGCGGCGACGAAGGACGGCGTGCGCCTGATCGGCCCGAACTGCCCCGGCCTGATCAGCCCCGGCAAGTCCAACGCCGGCATCATCCCCGCCGACATCACCCCGCCCGGGCGCATCGGGCTGGTCTCGAAGTCCGGCACGCTGACGTACCAGATGATGTACGAGCTGGCCGACATCGGGTTCTCCTCCGCCGTGGGCATCGGTGGCGACCCGGTCATCGGCACCACGCACATCGACGCGCTCCAGGCGTTCCAGGACGACCCGGAGACCGACGTCATCGTGATGATCGGCGAGATCGGCGGCGACGCCGAGGAGCGCGCCGCGAAGTACATCGAGGCCAACGTCACCAAGCCCGTGGTCGGCTACGTCGCCGGGTTCACCGCCCCCGAGGGCAAGACGATGGGCCACGCCGGCGCGATCGTCTCCGGCTCGGCGGGCACCGCGCAGGCCAAGAAGGAGGCCCTGGAGGCCGCCGGCGTCAAGGTCGGCAAGACGCCGTCCGAGACCGCCAAGCTGGCCCGGGAGATCTTCCGCTCGCTGGCGGGCTGACCCCCGCGCCGCCGCGCGCCGCCCGGACCGGGGCCCCCGCCGACACCGTCGGCGG
>NZ_JBJLSG010000099.1:0-18218 GCF_050871925.1 Kineococcus gurbantunggutensis | reverse complement strand
GGCGCGCGCCGGTGGGCCTCCGCTGCGGGTCCGGTCGGCTCAGCCGACGCGCACCTGCATGAACGAGTCCTGAGCGCTGGTGCTCACGACCGTGATCCTCGTGCCGGTCTTCGGCACCTCGACGCCGGACCAGCCGTCGGCGTCGGGCTGCTCGCCCGGCGCGACGTACCAGTCCTTGGTGTCGTCGAAGACCGGCACGGCGGGCAGGCCGCCGTAGGTGCCGGCCCTGCCGGTGTCCGGGTCGTGCAGGGTGATGCGGTCGGTGGCCTGCCGCCCGAAGGTGGAGTCGTACGACTGCACCCGCGGGCGCCAGCTCTCGCCGTTGCCGCGGTCGGTGCCCTCGTCGTCGGTGGGCTCGTACAGCAGGCCCGGGTGGGCGTCGACGGGCAGGACGAGCCCGCCGCCGGGGTGCGCGCCGACGTTGTTGTCGGCGTACTGGGAGTTCCAGTAGGTCACCAGCAGGCCGTCCTGGTACGCGTAGCGCTCGGCCCAGTCCGGGCGGGAGCGGTCGCCGTAGTTGTACGGGCCGGTGGCCAGGCTGGCGTCGTAGCCGCGGTACTGGCGGTACTCGGCGATGTAGGCGTTGAAGTACGAGCGCGTGGTGCTGCCCGTGGTCGAGGTGAAGCCCTTCAGCGTCCAGCTCGTCACCGGGGTGGAGCCGAAGGAGACGGCGTCCACCTGCAGGCCCGGCTCCGTGGCCGCGCCGTCGGTCCAGTAGCGGAAGCCGACCAGCGCCCCGGCGGGCACGCCCGCCAGGGAGGCGCTCAGGTCCACCCACTGGCCACCGGTGGTGCCGGTGACGCCCTGGCCGAAGTTCTGGCCGTTGGGGTCGGTGGTGGTGGAGCGGTTCGTCGCCAGCGGCGTGAAGGTCCTGCCGCCGTCGGTGGTGTAGACGGCGTAGGCGTAGTCCCAGTCCTGCTCGATCTGGTACTTCACCTTGGCGCGCAGCGTGCTCGCCCCGGCGGGCAGCGGCGCGAGCATGGTGTTGTCCAGGTCGTCGCCGGCGCCGGAGTACCAGAAGTCCGCGCCCTCGAACGGGGTGCCGATCGTGGTGGTGACCTTCTTGTCGGGCAGGTTCACCACGAGCGCCTGGGCCTGCTTGGTGTTCGCCTCCGCCGGGCCGAGCTTGGTGCTCACCTTGGCGCCGGGCGCGACGGTCTCGTGGTTCAGCCAGCCCAGCTGCAGCTTCTCCCAGGCGCCCATGTGCATGGGCTCGGTGCCGATCCCGTCCTCGGGGCGGCCGCTGCTGCCGTAGGAGCCGGAGGACATCAGCGACCAGAACGCGGTGGAGTTCTCCGCGCCGCCGGAGTTGCCGGAGGTGTCGTACAGGTCGGGCAGGCCCAGGTCGTGGCCGAACTCGTGGGCGAAGACGCCGACGCCGCCGTTCTCCGGCTCGACGGTGTAGTCGCCCACCCAGTACTTCGACCCCCCGATGCGGGTGCCGCCGAGCGGGTTGGTCGTGCCGCCCACGGAGGGGCCGCCGGCGCCGACGCGGGTGCTCTGGTTGTACCAGCGGTGCGACCAGATCGCGGCCTGGCCCAGGGTGCCGCCGCCGACCTCCTCGCCCTCGCCGGCGTGCACGGCCTGGAAGTGGTCGATGTAGCCGTCGGGCTCGTCGAAGTCGCCGTCGCCGTCGAAGTCGTAGCGGTCCCACTGGTCGAAGCGGGAGAGCTCCTGGTCGATCTGCGCGGCCGACCTGCCGGCGGCGACCTGCTGGGCGTACCAGCCGTTGAGGGAGTCGTTGACGAACGTCCACGCCGCCCGGTCGCCCAGGGCGTTGTCGCCGTAGGAGGCGCCCGTGCCGGGCAGGCGCACCCAGTCGGTGACGGCGCCCTCGACGGTGTAGCGGCCGGAGGAGACCTCGTCGTAGTAGTTGGCCATCGACACGTCGCCCTCGGCCTGCGAGAAGAGCAGGTCCTCGTAGTACGGCCGGGAGAAGTCCTTCGTCCAGATGGTGGTGTTGTCCACCGAGCGGTCCGGCGCGGGGATGCGGTTGTGCGGCAGGTCGCTGAACTCGCCGAGCACGGTGAAGATCTGGTCGGTGTCCTCGCGGGCGAGCTCGACGAACTGCCCCTTGGCGACCTCGACGACCTTCCCGTCCCCGCGCGCGGTGGCCTTCCCGCGCAGGACCTTCTCCAGGCCGGCCTGGCGCAGGGCGCGCTGCTTGTCGGCGAGCGGGTTGGGCAGGTCGTGGGCGCGGCCGGGCGCCTCGGTCCCGGGGGCGGCCCCCGAACCGGTGCCCGCCGGGGCCGCGGGGGCGGGCGCCGCCGCCGGGGGAGCGGTGCTGGGTGCTGCGGGGGGTGCTGCGGAGGCGACCGCCGGGGTGGCCGCGACGAGCGCGGCGCCCACGACGGCGCAGAGGGTTCTTCTCAACGCACGTGCTCCTGGGATCGAGGGGGCTGGCGCCCGCGTGCCGGAGGGTCTCCGGCGACGGTGTCGGGCGGCCGGGTTCGACTTTATGTCACCCACATGGTTCGTCAAGACACGCAACAGGGAGTTAACAGAGTGCCCCGCCGAACGAGCCCGGCCGCCGCGCGGGTGAGCCGGTTGACACGGCGCCCCTGCGCCGGGCACGGTGTCCCCACGACCATCGAGAGCGGCCGAGAGACCTGGCTCGACGACGCCGCAGCAACCCCCCTCCCGCAGGGCGTGGGTGCTTCCGCCAGGACCGATGGAGGGCACGGCATGACGCAGGACCGCACCACCGAGCTGCACTCGCGCCGGCACGTCGACCTGTGCCGCTGCGGTTCCGCCGCCTGTCGCTGACGACCCGCGGAACCCGTTCCCGACCGCGGGGCGCGCCCCGCGGACCCGGGGCGCGCCCCGCCCGCCGGTGCACCCGCCGAGCCCCCGACCGGGGCCCGTCTGGCGCACCCTCCCCGCCCGAAACCCCGGCCGTCCCCGCGCCGGGCACCCCTCACGCACGCACCTGGAGAGAACCCGCATGTCCACGAGCACGTCCGCCGCGGCGCCCGCCGACACCACCGACGCGAAGTTCGCCGAGTACGCCCACCCCGAGAAGCTGGTGAGCACGGCCTGGCTCGCGGAGAACCTCGGCCGCGAGGGCCTGGTCGTCGTGGAGAGCGACGAGGACGTCCTGCTGTGGGACACCGGCCACATCCCCGGCTCGGTGAAGGTCGACTGGCACACCGAGCTCAACGACCCGGTCACCCGCGACTACGTCGACGGCGCCGGGTTCGCCGACCTGCTCTCGCGCAAGGGCATCCGCCGCGAGGACACGGTCGTGCTGTACGGCGACAAGAGCAACTGGTGGGCCGCGTACGCCCTGTGGGTGTTCACGCTGTTCGGCCACGAGGACGTGCGCCTGCTCGACGGCGGGCGCGCCAAGTGGGTGGCCGAGGGCCGCGAGCTGACCACCGAGGAGCCGGCGCGCGAGCGCACCGAGTACCCGGTGGTCGAGCGCGACGACAGCCGCGTGCGCGCCTTCGCCCCCGACGTGCGCGAGCACCGCGGCGGCCTGGTGGACGTGCGCTCGGCGCCGGAGTACAGCGGCGAGCGCACCCACATGCCCGACTACCCGCAGGAGGGCACGCTGCGCGGCGGGCACATCGCCGGCGCGGCCAGCGTGCCGTGGGCCAAGGCGGCCGACGAGGACGGCACGTTCAAGGACCGCGCGGCGCTGGAGGAGATCTACTTCGGCGGCGCCGGCCTGACGCCGACCACGGAGACGATCACCTACTGCCGCATCGGCGAGCGCTCCAGCCACACCTGGTTCGTGCTGACGCACCTGCTGGGCCTGGAGAACGTGCGCAACTACGACGGCTCCTGGACCGAGTGGGGCAACGCGGTGCGCGCGCCCATCGTCGTCGGCACGGAGCCGGGCACCCGCTGACGTCCCGCGCGCGGGGGCCGCGGCCGGTGCCGCGGCCCCCGCGCGCGTCCCCGGCAGCGTCCTCCCGGGGGTCCTGCGGTGCCGAGGTGCCCGAAGTGCCCGAGGTGCCGAGGACCCCGCGCGGGGGACCGGTGACACGAGGAGGTGCCCGTGGCCAGCCCCGACGAGCACGCGTTCGACGTGCTGGACGTCCTGGAGGTCCGCCCGCGCGCGCCGCGGGGACCCGCCGGCTCGCGCGGCCCGGCGGCGCTGCGGTTCGCGCGCCGGCTGCTCAGGCGCCTGCGGCGGCGCTGACGCCCCGCGCGCCCAGCGCCTCGATGACCTCGCCGACCACGACGACGGCCGGGGGGCGCACCCCCGCGGCCCGGGCCACCGCCGCGATCTCGCCCAGGGGCGCGGTGGTGGTGCGCTGCCGCGGCGACCAGCCGTCCTCGACGACCGCCACCGGGGTGCCCGGGTCGCGGCCGGCGGCCACCAGCGCGGCGCTGAGCCGCTCCAGCGCCGAGACGCCCATGAGGACGACGAGGGTGCCGTCCAGGCGCGCCAGCGCCTCCAGGTCGTCACCGGCGAGGTCCTCGTGCCCGGACAGCACCGTGACGCAGCGCGCCGCGCCGCGGTGGGTGACGGGGATGCCGGCGGCGGCAGGCACCGCGAACGCGCTGGTGACGCCGGGCACCACCTCCACCTCCACGCCGGCCTCGCGGCAGGCCAGGACCTCCTCGCCGCCGCGGCCCAGGACGTAGGGGTCCCCGCCCTTCAGGCGCACCACGGTGCGCCCGGCCAGGGCCGCCTCGACCAGGACGCGGTTGATCTCCTCCTGCGGCACCGGGTGGTTCCCCGCCGCCTTGCCGACGTCGACGACCTCGACGTCCGGGTCCAGTTCGGTGAGCACCCCGGTGGGGGCCAGGCGGTCCACGACCACCACGTCGGCCTCGGCCAGGCGCCGGCGCCCGCGCAGGGTCAGCAGCTCCGGCTCGCCGGGCCCGCCGCCCACCAGGACCACCCGGCCCGGGTGCGGCCGCCGCCGGCGCAGCGGCAGCTCGCCGGAGTCCAGCCGGTGCCCCAGCGCGCCCGCCAGGACCCGGGCGCGCTCGGCGTCCAGGCCGGTTCCGGTACCGGCGCTGCTGCCGGCGCCGGTGCCACCCGCGGTCACGGAGACCACGACGTCGTCGCGGCGCACCACGGCGGGTTCCACCGCGGTGCCGGCCGCCGCGTCGCCCGGGCGCACGCACCACACGCGCCGCTGCTCGGCGAGGACGGCCAGGGCCTCGTCCTCGCGCGCGTCGCCGGTGGCGGCGTGCACCAGCCAGGCGTCCTGCAGGTCCGCCGGCCCGGCGCTGCCGCGCCGCACCCGCACCCGGCCGGCGGCGCGCAGCTCGCGCAGCTCCTCGCACAGCGCCTCGGCGACGACGAGGACGTCGGCCCCGGCCTCGGCCAGGCGGCGCGCGCACCCGGCGGCACCGGGCCCGCCGCCGGCGACGAGCACCCGCCGCCCGCGCAGGTCCAGGTGCAGCGGGTGCATCACGCGGTCCCGGTGGTCCCGGTCGCGGTGCCCAGCGCGCCCAGGACGCGCCCGGCGGCGGTGGCGACGTCCTCGCCGGCGGTGAGGGTCAGCACCTCGCCGCGCAGACCGGCCCGCGCCACCACCGCCGCGGCGGTGCCCGCGGCGGCCGCGTCGTCGGCGGCCAGCAGCGCCACCACGCCGGCGTCGGCGAACAGCCGCGCCACGTGGGCGGTGCGGCGCAGCGCCTCGGCCCGCTCGGGGGCCGAGCCGGCCAGGTCGGCGCCGAGCCCGGAGCGCAGGTTCTCCTCGCGCACCGCGTACGCCGGGCGCCCGGCCGCCAGCAGCGCGGCCTCCGCCGCCCGGGCCACCTCGGCGGGCTCCGGGGCGCCCGGGGCGGGCACCAGCCACAGCGCCGCGCCCAGGTGCGGGCGCTCGGCGCCGGAGGGCACCCACCCCTCGCCGGTGCGCTCGCGGGCGGCCGCGCGCCGGTCGGCGGCCTCGCGCACCACGCCGGCGGCGACGGTGTCGTGGCTGTGCTCGTCGACCAGGACGAACGCGCCCATGTCGCGGTTGCGGGTGTACGGCTCCACGACGAGGTCGACGGACGTGCGCAGCGTCACCGCGCCGATGTCGTTGAGCTGCAGCGCCTCGGGGGCGGGCAGCTCCGCCAGGGTGCGCGGGTCCATCCGGTCGTGCAGCGCGGTGACCTCCGCGCGCACGGTGCGGGTGGTGTGCTTCAGCAGCAGCCGGCGCCCGGGGACGAGGGGCTCGGCGTGCATCCAGCACAGCTGCGCGCGCAGCTCGCGGGTGACCACCGGCTCCGCGCCGGGCGCCACCAGCACGTCGCCGCGGCCGACGTCGAGCTCGTCGGCCAGCTCCACCGCCACCGACAGCGGCGGCACGGCCACCTCGCGCTCGGGGTCCAGCGCGTCCAGGGCGCTGACGCGGGTGCGCGCCCCGGAGGGCAGCACCACGACCTCGTCGCCGGCGCGCAGCGTGCCGGCGGCCATCCGGCCCGTGTAGCTGCGGCGCCGGCCGGCGACGGGGCGCGAGACCCACTGCACCGGCAGGCGCAGCCGGCCCACCCCGAAGTCCGGCGGCAGGACCTCCACGGAGTCCAGGTGCTCCAGCAGCGTGGGCCCGTCGTACCAGGGCGTGGCCGCCGAGCGGCGCGCGACGTTGTCGCCCTGCTTGGCGGCGACCGGCACGACGAGCATCCGCACCCCGAGGCGGTCGGCGACCTCCTGCAGCTCCGCGCGCACGGCGGAGAAGCGGCGCCGGTCGAACTCGACGAGGTCCATCTTGTTCACCGCCGCCACCAGGTGCGGCACGCCCAGCATCGTGGCGATGCGCGCGTGCCGGCGGGTCTGGTCCAGCACCCCGGCGCGCACGTCCACCAGCAGCATGGCCAGGTGGGCGTTGGAGGTCCCGGTCACCATGTTGCGGGTGTACCGCTCGTGCCCGGGGGTGTCGGCCAGGACGTAGTTGCGCCTGGCGGTGGAGAAGAACCGGTACGCCACGTCGATGGTGATGCCCTGCTCGCGCTCGGCGCGCAGGCCGTCCGACAGCGCCGCCAGGTCCGGGCCCTCGGGGCCCTCCACGGCGGCGAGGTGGTCGGTGGGCAGGCTGCCGGTGTCCAGCAGCAGCCGCCCGATGAGGGTGGACTTGCCGTCGTCCACCGAGCCCGCGGTGGACATCCGCAGCAGTTCCCGCATCAGAAGTACCCCTCGCGCTTGCGGTCCTCCATGGCGGCGGAGGAGGTGCGGTCGTCGGCGCGGGTGGCCCCGCGCTCGGAGACGGTGGCGGTGCTGATCTCGGCGATGACCGCCTCGACGTCGGTGGCCTCCGAGCGCACCGCGCCGGTGACGGTGAGGTCCCCGACGGTGCGGTAGCGCACCCGCAGGCGCTGCACGCGCTCCCCGGGCCGCGCCGGCGTGAGGTCGGTGACCGCCAGCAGCATCCCGTCGCGCTCGACGACGTCGCGCTCGTGCGCGAAGTAGATGCCGGGCAGCTCCAGCCCCTCCAGCGCGATGTAGCGCCACACGTCCAGCTCGGTCCAGTTGCTCAGCGGGAACGCCCGGACCTGCTCGCCGCGGTGGATGCGCCCGTTGTACAGCGACCACGGCTCGGGCCGCTGGTGGCGCGGGTCCCACTGCCCGGCGGCGTCGCGCACGCTGAACACGCGCTCCTTGGCGCGGGCGCGCTCCTCGTCGCGGCGCGCGCCGCCGAACGCGGCGTCGAAACCGCCCTCGGCCAGGGCGTCGAGCAGCGTGCGGGTCTGCAGCCGGTTGCGCGAGGAACCGGGGCCGCCCTCCTCGCGCACGCGGCCGGCGTCGATGCTGGCCTGCACCGAGGCGACGACCAGGCGCAGGCCGCCCTCGCGCACGCGCCGGTCGCGGAACTCGATCACCTCGTCGAAGTTGTGGCCGGTGTCCACGTGCAGGACGGGGAACGGCAGGGGGGAGGGGCGGAACGCCTTCTCCGCCAGGCGCAGCAGCACGATGGAGTCCTTGCCGCCGGAGAACAGCAGCACGGGGTTCTCGAACTCGGCGGCGACCTCGCGGACGATGTGGACGGACTCGGCCTCCAGCGCCCGCAGGTCGTCGACGGCGGTGGGCCCGGGCGCACCGGCCGCGTCGCGCGCGTGCGGCACGGCGGTGGTGGTCGGCGCGCTCACAGGTGGATCCCGCACTCGGTCTTGGCGGTGCCGGCCCAGCGGCCCGAGCGCGGGTCCTGGCCCGGGGCGACCGGGCGGGTGCACGGGGCGCAGCCGATCGAGGGGTAGCCGCTGGTGAGCAGCGGGTTCACCGGGACGGCGTGCTCGGTGGCGTAGTCGACGAGCTCGTCGAACGTCCACGCCGCCAGCGGGTTGAGCTTGACCAGCCCGTGCCGCTCGTCGAACTGCACCAGCGGGGTCCCGGCGCGGGTGGGCGCCTCCTCCCGGCGCACCCCGGTCACCCAGGCCTCGTACCCGCCCAGCGCCGCGGCCAGGGGCTCGACCTTGCGCAGCCGGCAGCAGGCCGCGGGGTCGCGCTCGTGCAGGCGGGGGCCGAGCTCGGCGTCCTGCTCGGCCACGGTGCGCAGCGGCAGCACGTCGACGACCCGCACCGGCATCGTCGCGGCGACCTCGTCGCGGGTGCCGCGGGTCTCGGCGAAGTGGTAGCCGGTGTCCAGGAACAGCACGTCCACGCCGGGCGCGCACCGGGCGACCAGGTGCGGCAGGACCGCGTCGGCCATGCTGCACGCCACGGCGAGGGTGCCGGGGAACGTGGCGGCCGCCCACGCGGCGACCTCCTCGGCGCCGGCGCCCTCCAGGCGCCGCGCCCCCTCCTCGGCCAGCGCCCGCAGCTCCCGCGCGGAGCGGGTGCGCCCGAGCGGGGTCGCGGTGGCGGGCGCGGTGGTGGCGGTGGTGGTGGCGGTGGTGGTGGTCTCGCTCATCGCAGAGCCTCCTCGTCGCTGCGGTGGGCCCACGCCGCGAACGTCTCGCGCGGCTCGCGGGTGTCGAGGTAGCGCCGCACGACGCGCTCGACGTAGTCGGGCAGGCCGTCGGCGGTGACCTTCAGCCCGCGCACGGTGCGGCCCAGGCCGGGTTCGGCGCGGTCGGCGGAGGCCAGCCCGCCGCCGAGGTGCACCTGGAAGCCGGGGACCTGCTCGCCGTGCTCGTCCTGCACGAGCTGGCCCTTCAGGCCGATGTCGGCGGTCTGGATCCGCGCGCAGGAGTTCGGGCAGCCGTTGACGTGCAGGGTGATGGGGGTGTCGATCTCGACGCCGGCCAGGCGGCGCTCCAGCTCGTCGACCGCCCGCGCCGACGTCGCCTTCGTCTCGACGATCGCCAGCTTGCAGTACTCCAGGCCGGTGCAGGCGATGGTGTTGCGCCGGAACGGCGAGGGGGTCGCCGTCAGGCCCAGCTCCTCCGCGCGCGCCAGCAGGTCCTGCACGCGCTGCGGGTCGACGTCGAGCACCACGACCTTCTGGTGCGGGGTCAGCCGCACCCGGCGCGAGCCGGCCGCCTCGGCGGCGTCGGCGAGCGCGCGCAGCAGCGTGCCGCTCACCCGCCCGACGGTGGGGGCCAGGCCCACGTACAGGCGCCCGTCCTTCTGCTCGTGCACGCCCACGTGGTCCCCGCGCCCGGACGGCGCCGGCGGCGGCGGGCCGTCGGGCAGGGCCCGGCCCAGGTACTCCTCCTCCAGCACCCGCCGGAACCGCTCGGCGCCCCAGTCGGCCACCAGGTACTTCAGGCGGGCCTTGTTGCGCAGCCGGCGGTAGCCGTAGTCCCGGAAGATCCGCACGACCCCGTACCAGACCTCCGCGGCGTCCTCGGGCGCCACGAACGCCCCGAGCCGCTGCGCCAGGTGCGCGCTGGTGGACAGCCCGCCGCCGACCCACACGTCGTAGCCCGGGCCCAGCTCGGGGTGCACCACGCCCAGCAGGGAGATGTCGTTGATCTCGTGGACGACGTCCTGGCTGGGGTGGCCGGTGACCGCGGTCTTGAACTTGCGCGGCAGGTTCGCCAGCTCCGGGTCGCCGATGAACCGCTCGACGATCTCCTCGATCACCGGCGTGGGGTCGAGGACCTCGTCGCGGGCGATGCCGGCCACGGGGCTGCCGAGCACCACGCGGGGGGTGTCGCCGCAGGCCTCGGTGGTCTGCAGGCCCACGGCCTCCAGGCGCCGCCAGATCTCCGGGACGTCCTCCACGCGCACCCAGTGCAGCTGCACGTTCTGCCGGTCGGTGATGTCGGCGCTGTCGCGCCCGTACAGGGTGGACACCTCCGCCACGACCCGCAGCTGCTCGGTGGTCAGGGCGCCGCCGTCGATGCGCACGCGCAGCATGAAGAACTCGTCGGACAGCTCCTGCGCCGACAGCTGCGCGGTGCGCCCGCCGTCGATGCCGGGGCGGCGCTGCGTGTACAGGCCCCACCAGCGGAAGCGGCCGTTGAGGTCGTCCGGGTCGATGGAGGAGAAACCCCCCTTGGAGTACACCTGCTCGATCCGCTCGCGGACGTTCAGGCCGCCGTCGGCCGCCTTGAACTCCTCGTTGTGGTTCAGCGGCGTCGTGCCGTCCACGAGCCACTGGCCGTTGCCGCCGGCGCGGGCGGGCCGCGGGACGCGCCGGGGCGCGTCGGCGGCCGGCCGGGCGGCCTGCTCGGTGGGGGTGGGCGCGGCGTCGGGTGTCATGGGACCTCACGGGGGAGAGGGGTTCTCCTCGCGAGGAGGACCCTCAGCTGGTGCGGCGGGGGGCGGGTGCGCAGCGGCAGCAGTAGGCGCTCTGCACCCTCATCAGGTCGACGTACCGGCGCGAGACGAGGCGCACGGCAGAGGGCTGGACCACGCGACCACGGTAGGGCACGCCGGGGCCTGCTCCAACACGATCCCCCGGACCCGTTCCCGGACCCGCCCCCGGACCGCGCACCCGGGCGCCGCGGCCGGCGGCCGGGGTGGTGTTCGCGCGGACGTGTTGACCCGGCGGCGTGCTCCCCCTTAACGTCGGGAGCGGTCACGAGTACCAGCGTCAAGCCCCGGCTCGCTGGTCGGCAACCCTCCATCTGCGGCGGGGTGCTCCGGGTGAGGACCTGGTCGTTCGCCACCCGGCGATCGGCAAGCGCGGACCCTGCGGGTCCACGGGCATCGGGACGGACCTCTCGTGCACAAGATCGTTCTGCTCGCCGTCGTCGGGCTGCTGGCCCAGCTCGTCGACGGCTCCCTGGGGATGGCCTACGGGGTCACCTCCACCAGCCTGCTGCTGCTCATCGGGGCCAACCCGGCGGCGGCCTCGGCGACCGTCCACCTTGCCGAGATCGGCACCACGCTGGCCTCCGGCACCGCGCACTGGCGCTTCGGCAACGTCGACTGGCGCGTCGTGGTGCGCGTGGGCGTGCCGGGCGCGGTGGGCGCCTTCGCCGGCGCGACGGTGCTCTCCTCGCTGCCCACGGACGTGGCGGCGCCGGTGATCAGCGTCCTGCTGCTCGTGCTGGGCGTGTACGTGCTGCTGCGCTCGGCGGTGGTGCGCTTCGACGAGCGCTCCCTGCACCGCCCGCTGCGCCGGCGCTTCCTGGCGCCGCTGGGCCTGTTCGCCGGGTTCGTCGACGCCACCGGCGGCGGCGGCTGGGGCCCCGTGGGCACCCCCGCGCTGCTGGCCTCGGGCCGGCTGGAACCGCGCAAGGTGGTCGGCTCGATCGACACCAGCGAGTTCCTCGTCGCGGTCGCCGCCAGCACCGGGTTCCTGGTGGGCCTGGGCTCGCAGGGCATCGCGTGGTCCTGGGTGCTGGCGCTGCTGGCCGGCGGCCTGGTCGCCGCCCCCGTCGCCGCCTGGCTGGTGCGCCACCTGCCCCCGCACGTGCTCGGCACCGCCGTGGGCGCGGTCATCGTCCTGACCAACGCGCGCACGCTGCTGCGCAGCGACGCGGTCGACGCCGCCGACCCGGTGCGCTGGGCGGTGTACGCGCTCGTCCTGGCCCTCGGGGCCGTGGCCGTGGCCCACTCGGTGCGCCGGCACCGCCGCCGCGTCGTCGTCCCCGGCCCCGCCGGCGAGCCCGCCGGTGAGCGCGCCGTGGCCGGCGCCGGCGAGGAGAACGAGAGGAGCACCGCCCCGTGACGTACGTCATCGCCCAGCCCTGCGTGGACGTCAAGGACAAGGCGTGCATCGAGGAGTGCCCCGTCGACTGCATCTACGAGGGCAAGCGCTCGCTGTACATCCACCCCGACGAGTGCGTGGACTGCGGGGCCTGCGAGCCGGTGTGCCCGGTGGAGGCCATCTACTACGAGGACGACGTGCCCGAGCAGTGGTCGGCGTTCACCGCGGCCAACGTGGAGTTCTTCGACACCGTCGGCTCGCCCGGCGGTGCGGCCAAGACGGGCCTGATCGAGGCCGACCACGCGGTGGTCAGCGCGCTGCCCCCGCAGGGCGAGGGCCGCTAGCGCACCACCCGCACCGCCACCCCATCCAGAGCGGCCGAGAGCCCTGGCTCGACGACGCCGCAGCAACCCCCCGCCGGCGCGGGCGCGGGTGCTAACGCCAGGTCGATGGAGTCGACGATGTCCAGCACCACCCCCCACCGCCCCCGGGTCCGCGCGGCGAACGCGGTGAGCACGGCGAGCGCAGTGAGCGCCGCGAGCGCGGGCCGCCGCCCGGGGGCCCGGCCGTGAGCGTCGGGCCCCTGGTGGCCGGCGCCGCGGGACGGCCGACGCTGAGCTTCGAGCTCTTCCCGCCGCGCAGCCCGGCCGCGCGCGACGCCCTGCACGGCACCGTCGAGCGCCTGGCCGCGACCGGCCCGGACTTCTTCTCCGTCACCCACGGCGCGGCCGGCACCACCCGCACCGCGGGCTGCGAGCTGCTGGCGCACCTGCGCCGGGAGACCCGCGCCGCGGCGGTGGCCCACCTGACGTGCGTGGGTTCCACCCGCCGCGGGGTCGTTGAGCTGGCCGAGGAGTTCTTCGCCGCCGGGGTGCGCGACGTGCTGGCGCTGCGCGGCGACCCGCCCGCCGGGTCCGCGGACTGGCGGGCGCCGGCCGACGCGGTGCGCCGCGCGTGCGACCTGGTGGAGCTGCTGCGGGTGGCCGACCGGCGCCACCGCCTGCGCGCCGGCGGCCGGGGGGGTGCCGCGGGCGGGGACGGCACCCCCCTGACGGTCGCGGTGGCGGCGTTCCCCTCCTCCCGGCGCGCCGGGGACCTGCAGGCCCTGCGCGCCAAGCAGGACGCCGGGGCCTCGTTCGCGATCACCCAGGTGTGCTACTCGGCGCGCGAGTACGCCGCCTTCACGGCCACCGCCCGCGCGGCGGGCATCACCCTGCCCCTGCTGCCGGGGATCATCCCCACCACCGACCCGGCGCGCCTGCTGCGCCTGGAGCAGCTGACCGGCGTGCCCGTGCCCCGCTCGCTGCTGGCGCTGCTGGAGTCCGCCGCCGAGCACGGCGACGCCGCGCGCGAGCGCGCCGGCACCCGCTACGGGCGGGCCCTGGCCCGCGACCTGCTGCACGCCGGCGCGCCCGGCCTGCACCTCTACACGTTCAACTCGGCGCCCGCGGCGCTGGACCTGCTCGAGGGAGCCCACCTCGGCGCCGGGACCCCGACGGTCCCGAGCTCGGCCGGACGGCCGCAGGCATCCGCGGTTCCCCACCACGCCGCCCTGGCGGCAGGAGGATCCCGATGAGCACCGAACCCCGTCCCGTCCCGCACCGGCACCTGCCCGCGACCGGCCCCGCGGGGGCCGACCCGGCCGCCGTCCCGGCCTGGTCCGCCACCGTCCTGGGCTACCCGCGCATCGGCCCGCGCCGGGAGACGAAGAAGGCGCTGGAGGCCCTGTGGGCCGGTCGCGCCGACGTCGCCGCCACCGAGCGGGCGCTGGCCGCCGTCCGCGGGCGCACCCTGCGCCGCCTGAACGACCTGGGCCTGCACGCCCACGACGCCTCCATCCCCTCGGCGTTCTCCGCCTACGACCACGTCCTGGACGCGGCGACCGCCCTGGGCGCGGTGCCCCCGCGCTTCGCCGACGTCGTCGGCGCCGACGGCCGGGTCGACCTGGCGGGCCTGTCGACGATCGCCCGCGGCCGCGGCACCGACGCGCCGCTGGAGATGACGAAGTGGTTCGACACGAACTACCACTACCTCGTCCCCGAGGTCGGCCCGGACACCGCCTTCCGCTTCGCCGACGACCGCGGCGTGCGGGAGTTCTCCGAGGCGCTGGCCGACGGCTTCCTCACCCGCCCGGTCGTCGTCGGCCCGGTGACGTTCCTGCTGCTGTCCAAGCCGGCCGACGGCAGCCCCGCCGGTTTCGCGCCGGTCCAGCGGCTGGCCGACCTGCTGCCCGCCTACCTGGACCTGCTCGCCGCGTACGCGGCCGCGGGAGCGGCGTGGGTGCAGCTGGACGAGCCGGCCCTGGTGAGCGACTCCGCCACCGCGGGCGTGGACGGGCTCGCGGACCTGGTGCGCACCGCCTACGGGACCCTGGCCGGTGCCCCGGGCCGGCCGCGCCTGCTGGTGGCCGCCCCCTACGGCGACCTGGGCGGGCTGCTGGAGCCGCTGGCCTCCACCGCCGTGGACGGCCTGGCCCTGGACCTGGTGCGCGGTGCCGCCCCGGCGCCGGCCGCCCTGGCGGGCCTGGCGGGCAAGACCGTCGTGGCCGGCGTCGTCGACGGGCGCAACGTGTGGCGCGCCGACCTCGCCCCGGCCCTGCGGACCCTGCAGGAGCTGCAGCCGGCGGCCGCCACCGTCGTGCCCTCCAGCTCCACCTCCCTGCTGCACGTGCCGCACGACGTCGCCGACGAGCCGGACCTGGACGCGCGCCTGAGGGGCTGGCTGGCCTTCGCCGACCAGAAGGTCACCGAGGTCGTCCTGCTGGGCGAGGCGCTGCGCACCCCCGGCGAGGGCGCCGGCACGATCGCGGCGAGCTCCGCCGCGCGCGCCGACCGCCTCGCCGCCCCCGGCGTGGTGCGCCCGCAGGTCCGCGAGCGGCTCGCCGCCCTGGGCCCGGAGGCGCTGCGGCGCAGCGACTACGCGGTGCGCCGCGCGGCGCAGGAGGAGGCGCTGCCGCTGCCGCCGCTGCCCACCACGACGATCGGCTCGTTCCCGCAGACCGCGGAGATCCGCTCCGCCCGCGCCGCCCGCGCGGCCGGCCGCCTCGACCAGGACGCCTACGAGGGTTTCCTGCGCGCCGAGATCGACCGCGTCGTCGCGCTGCAGGAGGAGCTGGGCCTGGACGTCCTCGTCCACGGCGAGCCCGAGCGCAACGACATGGTGCAGTACTTCGCCGAGAACCTCGACGGCTTCGCCGTCACCCGCAACGGCTGGGTGCAGTCCTACGGCTCGCGCTGCGTGCGCCCGCCGGTCCTGTGGGGCGACGTGACCCGCCCCGCGCCGATCACCGTGCCGTGGAGCGCGCACGCCGCCTCCCGCACCACCCGGCCGGTCAAGGGGATGCTCACCGGGCCGGTGACGATCCTGGCGTGGTCGTTCGTGCGCGACGACCAGCCGCTGGGGGAGACCGCGCGGCAGGTCGCGCTCGCCCTGCGCGACGAGGTCGCCGACCTGGAGGCCGCCGGCATCGGCGTGGTGCAGGTGGACGAGCCGGCGCTGCGCGAGCTGCTGCCGCTGCGCCGCGCGGACCAGCCGGCGTACCTGGACTGGTCGGTGGCCGCGTTCCGCCTGGCCACCGCCGGCGCCGCCGACGCCACGCAGGTGCACACCCACCTGTGCTACTCGGAGTTCGGCGAGGTCATCGACGCCATCGACCGCCTCGACGCGGACGTGACGAGCATCGAGGCGGCCCGCTCGCGCATGGAGGTCCTGCCCGACATCGCCCGCGCCGGTTTCGCGCGCGGCATCGGCCCGGGCGTGTACGACATCCACTCCCCGCGCGTCCCCGGCCGGGAGGAGGTCGCCGAGCTGCTGCGCCTGGCGGTGTCCTCCGTGCCGGCCCGGCAGGTGTGGGTGAACCCCGACTGCGGGCTGAAGACCCGCGGGTACGCCGAGACGGTGCCGGCGCTGCGCAACCTCGTCGCGGCCGCCGAGGCGGTGCGCGCCGAGCTCGCCGCCGCGCCCGTCCCGGCGAGCTGACCCCCGGGCCGGCCCGCACCCGCGCGGTGCGGGCCGGCCACCGGGGCGCCGGGCGGGTCCTCAGCCCGCCAGCGGGGTGAGCATCTCCGCGCGCACCGACGTCACCAGCTCACCCACCCGCTGCAGGAACCGCGCCGTCGCGGGCCGGGCCTCGTGCGCGGCGTGCGCGTCGCGGTCGGCGTACTCCTCGTAGAACAGCCGGGCCAGCGGCTCGCCCTCCACGCGGT
This sequence comes from Kineococcus gurbantunggutensis, assembly GCF_050871925.1. Classification (NCBI taxonomy): domain Bacteria; kingdom Bacillati; phylum Actinomycetota; class Actinomycetes; order Kineosporiales; family Kineosporiaceae; genus Kineococcus; species Kineococcus gurbantunggutensis. The sequence goes on along the minus strand of NZ_JBJLSG010000099.1, from coordinate 2,083 downwards.
GCGGGACGTAGGTGAGCGTGCCCGGCTCCTCGGCGAGGATCCCGGGCAGCGTGCGGGCGACGAGGTCGTCGAACGCGGCGGCCGACTCCTCGTCGGGCAGATCGAAGCGGACGGCGATGGCGAACACGGGGCCTCCGTGGTGGTCGGGGGAGCCGAGCATCGCCGCTGCCCGCACCCGCCGCCACCCGGGGCGGCGGACCTCAGCGGTACCGCTCGAGCCGGCGCAGCGCCCGCTGCCGCCAGGCCTCGGTGCGCTCCAGGTCGTTGAAGGTGAACACGTGCAGGCCGGCCAGGTGGTGCCCCGACGCGCCGAGCTCGCCGGCCAGGCCGTCGAGCACCGGGCCCGGGTCGTAGCCGCGCGGGGTGAAGAACCGCCGCAGCAGCCCCGGCTGCTTGCGCAGGAACCGCGCCGACTCGCCGACCCCGATGCCGGCGCTGATGCGCAGCAGCTTCTCGCGGCCCACCGCGCCGGGCACGCCCACCCGCACCGGCAGGTGCACGCCCAGCGCGGCCACCTCGCGCGCCCACGCGGCGATCGCGGCGGCGTCGAAGCAGACCTGCGTGACGACGTGGTGCGCCATCGGCGCCTTCTCGGCCAGGGAGCGCTCCAGGGCCGCGGCGCTCAGGGACGCGTGCCCCTCGGGGTACCCGGCGACGCCGACGTCCGTGAAGGGGTGGCCGACCTCCTGCAGCGCCCGCAGCAGCGCGCTCGCGTCGGGGAACTCCCCGGCCTCCTTCGCGTCGCCGCCGACGACGAACACCGAGGTGGTCCCGGCCGCGCGCAGCCGCTGCACCACCTCGCGCAGCTCCGCCGCGTCGCGCAGCATCCGCGCGGACAGGTGCGGGGCGACGCGGTAGCCCTCCGCGCTCAGCCGCTCGGTGAGCCGCAGCGTCGCCTCCGTCCCCCGGGACGGCGAGGCCGTCACGGTGAGCGGGACGCTGCGCGGCACGTGCGCCAGGACCGCCTCGGCGGTGCCGGTGAACGGCAGCACCTCGTACCCGGCGCCCTCCAGCGCCGCGCGCAGCGCCGCGCCGGCGCTGCGGCGCGTCCCGGGACCGGTGTCCTGCTGCGCCACGAGACCGCTCCCGCCAGTGCCCACCCACCTCGCCGGGGACCCCGGCCGGACGCTGCGAGGGTACCCGCCGGCGCCCCGTACCCTGCCGCTCGTGCAGACCGCTCCCGCCCGCGCCCCGGTCCCCGGCCGCGCCGGCGCGCGGGCGGTCGTGGCCGCCGGCGCGGTCGCCGGCGCGGCCGCCCGGCACGGCACCGCGCAGTGGCTGAGCACCCCGCCGCGCGGGTGGCCGGTGGCCACCACCGTCGTGAACCTGCTCGGCTGCCTCGCCCTGGGCCTGCTGCTGGAGGGGCTGGCCCGGCGCGGGCCCGACACCGGCCGGCGCCGCCTGGTGCGGCTGGGGGTGGGCACCGGGCTGATCGGCAGCTTCACCACGTACAGCGCGCTGGCGGTGGAGACCGACCTGCTCGCCCGCGACGGGGCGCCCGTCCTGGCGCTGGCGTACCCGCTGGTGTCCGTGGTGGCCGGGGTGGCGCTGTGCGGGGCCGGCGTCGCGCTCGCCGCCCGGCTGGTGCCCCCCGGCGCCCCGCGGGACGCGGGGGACCCGCACGGCGGGGGCGCGGGGGAGGGCGCGTGACGGCCCTGGCGTTCGCCCTCGCCGCCGCCGCCGGGGCGCTGGCCCGCCACGGCGTGGACGGGGCGCTCAAGCGCCGCTGGCCGCAGCGGCCCACCGGCGCGGTCCTCGTCGTCAACGTCACCGGCAGCCTGCTGCTGGGGCTGCTCACCGGCCTCGTGGTCGCCCACGGGGCGCCCGGCTCGCTGCGCACCGTGGTCGGCACCGGGTTCTGCGGCAGCTACACCACGTTCAGCACCGCCTGCTTCGAGACGGTGGGGCTGCTGCGGCGGGGCCGGCCGGCCGCGGCGGCCGCGCACGCGGCGGCCACCGTCGCGGCCACCACCGGCGCCGCCGCGCTCGGCCTGGCCGCCACCGGCGCGCTGGGGTGAGGCGCCCGGCCCGCCCCCCGCGCCCGCCGCCGCCCGCCCGCGCGGGGGAAAAAACGTTATGGGGG
>NZ_JBJLSG010000098.1:0-18267 GCF_050871925.1 Kineococcus gurbantunggutensis | reverse complement strand
GCGCGGCGCGCCCCCCCCCCCGCCGCCCGCCGCCGGCCGCCGCCCCGGCTCCACGCGCCGGGGCGCCACCGGGGGCGCGCCTCAGGGGCGGCGGCTCACAGCTCCTCGTCCGCCAGCGTGGCCGCGTCCGGGCGCACCTCCAGGCGCTCGTCCGGGATCGGCTTGCCGGAGACGACCGACACGCCGTACGTGCCGTCCTCGATGCGCTTGAGCGCGTCCTGCACGCTGGCCAGGCGGGTGCGCGAGGACTCCACGAAGGCCTCCTGCTCCGCGGCCTGCTGCTCGTGCGCGCCCTCGTCGCCGAAGTCGTGCCCGCCGTTGGGCGAGTCGGCGGTGACGCCGGCCTCCATGCCCGAGGTGACGCCCTCGATCGTCTCCTGCAGCTCGCGCTGCAGCTCCAGCAGCCGTTCGCGCGCGACCCGCGTGTCCATCCTCGTCCGTCCCCTCCTCGTGCCGTGGTCGCGCGCCGGCGGCGCGGACCGTCGTCCGGGGACGTGTCTACCCCGCCGAGCGCCGCCCGGCACGGCGGGGCGATGGTGGAGGGCGTGAACGCACGAGAGATCCGCCTCGCCCGGCGCCCGCAGGGCGAACCCGTCCCCGACGACTTCGAGCTCGCCGAGGTCGAGCTGCCCGCGCCCGGCGAGGGGGAGCTGCTGGTGCGCACGCTCGTCATGTCCGTGGACCCCTACATGCGCCCGCGCATGGACGACGTGCCCAGCTACGTGCCGCCGTACCGGCTCGGGCAGCCCCTGGACGGCGGGGCCGTGGGCGTGGTCGAGGTCTCGCGCGCCGACGGCTTCTCCGCCGGGGACCTGGTGCTGCACGGCCTGGGCTGGCGCTCGCACGCGGTGCTGCCCGCCGCGCGGGTGCGCCGCCTGCAGCTGCCCGCCGGGGTCCCCGAGACGGCCGCGCTGGGACCGCTGGGCATGGTCGGCTTCACCGCCTGGGCGGGCCTGTTCGACGTGGCGCGCGTGCGCGAGGGCGACACGGTGTTCGTCTCCGGCGCGGCCGGCGCCGTGGGCAGCCTGGCGGGCCAGTTCGCGAAGCTGCGCGGGGCCGGGCGCGTGGTCGGCAGCGCCGGCGGGCCGGAGAAGGCCCGGCACCTGACCGCCGACCTCGGCTTCGACGCCGGCATCGACTACCGCGAGGGACCGGTCCTGGACTCCCTGCTGCGGGCCGCGCCCGACGGGGTCGACGTGTACTTCGACAACGTCGGCGGCGACCACCTCGAGGCCGCGATCGCCGCGGCCAACGACTTCGCCCGCTTCGCCCTGTGCGGCAGCGTCTCGGCGTACAACTCCCCGCGCGAGCTGGCCTCCGCCCCGCCCGGCCCGCGCAACCTCTTCTCGATCGTCGGCAAGCGGCTGCGGCTGCAGGGCTTCATCGTCGGCGACCACGAGGCGCGCCGCGAGGAGTTCCAGCAGGAGGTGGGCGGCTGGCTGGCGCAGGGGCGCCTCGTCTTCCGCGAGACCGTGCGCGAGGGCCTGGAGGCCGCGCCCGGCGCGCTGGTCGGCCTGCTGCGCGGGGAGAACACCGGCAAGATGCTCGTGCGCCTGTCGCAGCGCTGAGGCCCGCCACCTCGCGCTCCCGGCGGCCCGGGGCCATGCTGGGTCGGTGATCTCCGTCGACCTCGCGCTGCGGCTCAGGGCCGCCGGGCTGGAGTGGCAGCCGGCCTCGGGGGACCGCTTCGTCATCCCGGACCGGGACATGGACGAGGACGTGTTCACCCTCAGCGACATGACCGTGGAGGTGCACGAGCACCCCACGGGACGCGTCATCGGCTTCAACGGCACCACCGAGTGGGCGCTGGACTCCGTCGACCAGCCCGCGGCGTGCTGGCTGCCCGCCGAGCACCAGCTGCGCGAGCTGCTGGGCGAGCGCTTCACCCGCCTGGAGCGCCGCGACGTCGGCGACGGCGTCGTGCACCGGGTGCTGCTGCTCGACGAGCACGGCGCCGACGCCTTCGAGGCGCCCGACGCCGCCGACGCGTACGCGCAGGCGCTGCTGCACCACCTGTCGGGGGCCCGGGGCGGCAGCTCCGGCACCGCCGGGACCACCGCCGCCGCCACCTGAGGGCGGGCGCGCCCCAGCCGTGCCGGGCCGGCCGCGCCGGGCTCGACCCGCGCCGGCTCAGCCGGTGCCGGGCTCAGTCGGTGCCGGGCTCCTCCTCGCGCCGGGCCAGGAAGCGCTCGAACTCCTCCCCCAGCTCGTCCGCGGTCGGCAGGAAGGCCCCGGCCGCGCCGGTGCCGCTGCCCTCGTCGCCGCGGGCGTCGTACTGCTCCTCCAGCGCCCGCACCACGGCCGCGGCCTCCGGGGAGTCGGCCACCTGCGCGTCGACCTCCACGCGCGTGGCCGAGGCGGCCTCCAGCAGGCTCGTCACCGGCAGCGACAGGCCCGTCGCGCCCGCCAGGGTGCGCACCAGCACCGCGGCGGCGTCGGGGTAGTCGTTGCCGGCCAGGTAGTGCGGCACGTGCGCCAGCACCGAGAGCACGTCCCGGCCGGCCTGCGCACCGCGCAGGGCCAGCAGCGCCGCCGCGTGCCCGGGCACCTGCGCCTCCACGTCCCAGGTGCGGTACCCCTCCAGCAGCTCCGGGCGGCTGGCGCTGGCGGTGACCCCGCTGGGGCGGGTGTGCGGCACCGCCGTCGGCGCGGCGCTGAGGGTCGTCACCAGGCCCACGCCCAGGCGGTCGGCGAGCTGCCACACCGCGCGGCTGAAGCGCTCCCACTGCACGTCCGGCTCGGGGCCGCTCAGCAGCAGCACCCCGGCGCCCTCGGCGTCGCGCAGCACCTCCACCGTCAGCGCGGGGGCGTCGAAGTCCTCCCAGCGGTCGCCGGCGAAGGTCATGGTGGGCCGGCGCGCCCGGTAGTCGTGGAGCTGGTCGACGTCGAAGGTGGCGACCAGCTCGCGCTCGCACACGTCGCGCAGGTGCGCCACGGCCAGGCGCACGGCGGCGCCGGCGTCGATGAAGCCCGACAGGGCGACGACGAGGTGGGGCTCCACCAGCACCGGCGGTTGCCCCTCGAGGGTGTACAGCGACCCGGGATCCAGCATGGGCCCATTCTCGCCCGGCGCCGCCCGGGCGCCGGGGGCGCCCCTCAGGCGGGGGCGGCGGCCGCGGCCGGCCCGCCGGCGCGGCCGGCCAGCTCGGCGGCGCGCTCGGCGCGCAGCTGACCGATGGCCGCCTCGAAGTCGGCCAGCGAGTCGAACGCCTGGTACACCGAGGCGAAGCGCAGGTAGGCGACCTCGTCGAGCTCGCGCAGGAACGGCAGGGTGGCCAGGCCCACCTGGTGCGCGTCGACCTCGGCGGCGCCCTGGGCGCGGATCGCCTCCTCCACGCGGTGCGCGAGCAGGGCGATGTCGTCCTCGCTCACCGGGCGCCCCTGGCACGCCTTGCGCACGCCGGAGGCGATCTTCGCGCGGCTGAAGGGCTCGCTGGCGCCGGAGCGCTTGACCACGGACAGGCTCGCGGTCTCCAGGGTGGTGAAGCGCTTGGAGCAGTTCGGGCACTGGCGGCGGCGGCGGATGCTGCTGCCGTCCTCCGTCGTCCGCGAATCGACCACGCGCGAGTCCGCGTGCCGGCAGAACGGGCAGTGCACCCCAGCTTCCTCCCACGCAGCGCCGGCGCCGGCGCCGCCCGCACCGCACCCGCTCCGGGCGGCCGGCGCGGGAGCCGGGGACGGCCCGGACTCCTGATCGTCAGGTGACGGTACGTCGCCGGTGTCGGCGTCGGCAAGCCGCGCTGCGCGGCCGGGGACGCCGCGCGCGCCGCGCACCGCCCGCCGCCGGGCTCAGCGCTCGCCGGGCAGGAGCAGGCGCTGCCCGGCGAGCAGCGCCTGGGTGGCCAGGCCGTTGGCCTCGGCGATGTCGGCGGCGACCTCGCGCCAGTCCTGCCCCGGCGCCAGCTCGGCGGCGATGCCGGAGAGGGTCTGGCCGGGCAGCACGGTGACCACCCGCGGGCCCGCGCCGGGCGCGCGCTCGGCGGCGGCCGGCCCCCCGGCCGCGCCGGCCACCGCCAGCACCACGCCGGTGAGCACGCCGGCCGCGGTGCACGTCAGGGCCAGGCGGCCGCGCCGGGTCAGGCGCAGCCGCGCGGGCGCGGCCGGGCCGTGCGCCGCGCGCACCGGCGGGCGGGCCGCGGCCCGTCGGGCGGGGGCGGTGCCGCGGCGGGCGGGACGGGCGGCGCGCGCCGGGAGCGCCGCGGCCGGCAGGCGCACCGGCGAGCGGCGAGGGAGGGGGGCGAGGGCGGTGCTGCTCACGGGGAGGACCTCCGGCTCGGGAGCCGGTTCGAACGGGTGTTCGAGCCGGCGGGGCTGTTCTACCACCGGCCCGCCGGTGGCCGCGAGCCCCGCCGCGGGGGTCGCGGGGGGCGCGGGCCCCGCCCGGCGGGGGGGTGCGGGGCGCACGCTGCCACCCGCCGCCGACACGCGGGCCGTCCCCGGCGCGCCGGCGGGCGCCGCGCCGCTTCGAACACGTGTTTGAGGTGCCGCCCGCCCGCCGGTAGCGTGATCGCAGCCGCGCGACGCCGCGGCGGCGGGACGACGGGAGTGGGACGTGACCGACGCGCTGGACGGGACCGGACGGGACGAGCGCGGCGCGGCGGGTGCCCCGGCGCAGCCGCTGCCCGCCGGCACCCCGGGCCGCCCGGGGCTGACCGCGCGCCAGCGCGGCGTCCTGGAGACGATCCGCGAGGCGGTGGAGCGGCGCGGCTACCCGCCCAGCATGCGCGAGATCGGCCAGGCCGTCGGGCTGACCAGCCCCAGCAGCGTCGCCCACCAGGTCAAGACGCTGGAGCGCCTGGGCTACCTGCGCAAGGACCCGCGCCGCCCGCGCACCCTGGAGGTCGTCGCCCCCGGGCCGGTGCACGCCGCGGCGGGCGGCGACGGGGCGGGCGCGGACGAGGCGGGCGGGGTGGACGAGCGCCCCGCCGTGGCGTACGTGCCCGTGGTCGGGCGCATCGCCGCCGGCGCCCCCCTGCTGGCCGAGCAGGTCGTCGAGGAGGTCCTGCCGCTGCCGGCGCAGCTGGTGGGCGGCGGGCAGCACTTCGTGCTGCGCGTGGTCGGGGACTCCATGGTCGACGCCGCCATCTGCGACGGCGACTGGGTCGTGGTGCGCCAGCAGCCCACGGCCGAGAACGGCGACGTGGTGGCCGCCATGATCGACGGCGAGGCCACGGTGAAGGTGCTGCAGCGCAGGGACGGGCACGTGCGGCTGCTGCCGCGCAACGACCTGTACGAGCCCCTGGACGGCGACGAGGCCACCGTCCTGGGCCGGGTGACGGCGGTGCTGCGCAGCCTGTAGCGGCGGCGCGCGCCGGGCGGCGTCAGCGCCCGACGGGCACCACGAGCTCCACGGCGGCCTCCACGGCCAGCCGCGGGGAGGTCAGCACCGGCACGTGCAGGTCCCGCAGCAGCGGGGCCGCACCCACCATGCTGGCCTGGGCCAGGACGACGACGTCCACCGCCGGCTCGACGGCGCGCACGCCGCGGCGCACCGCGTCGGCCACGGCGGCGGAGTAGGTGACCAGGTCGCCGGACTCGAAGGCGCCCCAGGTGCCCGGGCAGTGCACGTCCACCAGCTCCACGGTGCGCCCGGCGGCCGCGGCCGCCTCCCGCAGCAGGGGGGCCAGGGTGGCCGCCGCCTCGGTCAGCGAGCTGACCAGCGCGATGCGCCGACCGGCCAGCACGGCGGCCTCGGCCATCGGCCGGTCCACGCGCAGCACGCGCAGGCCGGCCTCCGCCCCGACGCGCTCGGCCTCCGGGCCGGTCTCGGAGCAGGTGACCACCACCACGTCGGCGCCCTCGGCGACCAGGCGCCGCAGGCGGTCGGCGACGGCCCCGCGCACGGCCGCGGCGCCGCGGGCGCGCGCCGCGGCGAGCAGCCCGGTGTCCACCAGGTGCCGGTCGGTGACGGTCTCGTCCCGCTGGTGCAGGAGGTCGCGGAAGGTGCGGACGTGCGCGTCCGCGGTGTGCAGGAAGCCGACGGTGGCCACCGGGTGAGGATGCCAGGTGCCCGGCCCCGCGTCAGCAGGTGCGCCCCGACCGGTGCGGGCGCTCACCCGCCCGGCGCAGACGCCGCGGCGTCCAGGCGGGCCAGCGCCTGGCGGGCCGTCTCCGGCGAGGTGGTCGCCCAGAACCCGGGCAGGCTCTCGCGCAGGAAGCCGCCGTAGCGGGCGGTGGCCAGGCGGGGGTCCAGCACGGCGACCACGCCGCGGTCGCCCGTGGCGCGCACGAGCCGGCCGGCGCCCTGGGCCAGGCGCACCGCCGCGTGGGCCGCCGAGACGCTCAGGAAGCCGTTGCCGCCGGCGGCGTCCACGGCGCGCGCCCGCGCCGCCATGAGCGGGTCGTCCGGGCGCGGGAAGGGAATGCGGTCGATGACGACGAGCTGGCAGCTGGGCCCGGGCACGTCCACGCCCTGCCACAGCGACATGGTGCCGAACAGGGAGGTGGCCGCCTCGTCGGCGAAGCGCCGCACCAGCCGCGGCAGCCGGTCGTCGCCCTGGCACAGCACGGTGCGCCCGGTGCGCTCGCGCACGCCCGCGGCGGCCTCCTCGGCGGCGCGCCGGGAGGAGAACAGCCCCAGGGTGCGCCCGCCGGCGGCCTCCAGCAGGGCGGCGAGCTCGTCGAGGACCGCGTCGGGCAGGCCGGCGCGCCCCGGCGGGGGCAGGTGGCGGGCGACGTAGAGGATGCCCTGGCGGGCGTAGTCGAAGGGGCTGCCCACGTCCACGCCGGTCCACGGCGCCTCGTCGCGCGTGGCCGAGCGCAGCCCGAAGGAGCGTGCCACCGGCTCGAAGGAGCCGCCCAGGGTCAGGGTGGCGGAGGTGGCGACCACGGTGCGGTCGGTGAACAGCCGCTCGCGCAGCAGCCCGGCCACGGACAGCGGCGCCACGTGCAGGGAGGGGGCGCGCCCGCCCGGGCCGGCGGCGCTGACCCACGCGACGTCGTGCTCGGAGTCCGCCGCGAGGCGCTCGGCGACCGCGAAGACCTCCTGCACGGCCGCGCGCGCCAGGTGCCGGGAGCCGCGGGCCTCGGCGTCCTCCTCCTTGGCGGCGCCCTCGGTGGCGGTGCGCAGGTCGGTCAGCGCGGTGCGGGCGGCGTCGCGCACGGCCGCGACGGCGTCGGACAGCGCCGCCGGCCGGCGCTCCAGCCTGCCGGGGGCGGCGTCCTCCAGCGCGGCCTCCAGGGCGGCGCCGGCGTCCTCCAGGGCGTCGCTGACCAGGCCGGCGGAGCGGCGCAGGCGCCGCGCGGCGGCGCCCACCACGCCCGCGGACAGCTCCGCGGTGGCCACCGCCGTGAGCCGGTCGGCGAGCTCGTGGGCCTCGTCGACGACGAGGAGGTCGTGCTCGGGCAGCAGCTGGCCGGACCCCTCCAGCGCGTCGATGGCCGTCATGGCGTGGTTGGTGACCACGACGTCGACCTCGCGGGCGCGGGCGCGCACCCGCTCGGAGAAGCACGCGTCGGCGACGGGGCAGCGCTGCGCGCCCAGGCACTCGCGCGCCGAGACCGACACCTGCCGCCAGGCGCGGTCGCTGACGCCGGGGTCGAGCTCGTCGCGGTCCCCGGTGCGGGTGGTACCGGCCCACTCGCGCAGCCGCACGACCTCCCGGCCCAGCCGGCCGGCGTCACCGGCGCCGGTGTCGCCCGCGGGCGCCGCCACGTCGAACAGGGCGGCCTCCTCCTCGGGGAAGCCGCCGTCGAGCTTGTTGCGGCACAGGTAGTTGGCCCGGCCCTTGAGCAGCTCCCAGGTGGGCTCGCGGCCCAGCGCGGGGGCCAGGGCGCGGGCCAGGCGGGGCAGGTCGCGGTCGACGACCTGCGCCTGCAGCGCGATCGTGGCGGTGGTGACGACCGCGCGGCTGCCGCGGTGCACGGCGTGGGCCACCGCCGGCACGAGGTACGCCACGGACTTGCCGGTGCCGGTGCCGGCCTGCACGAGCAGGTGCCTGCGGGCGCGCACCGCGTCGGTGACGGCCTGCGCCATCCGCTCCTGGCCCTCGCGCCGCTGACCGCCGAGCTCGCGCACCACCACGTCGAGGAGGTCGGCGGCCTCGCGGCCGTCGACCTCCTCGCGCTGCGGGTGCTGCTCGTGGACCTGCTCGGTGCTGGGCGCGCTCACCGCACCATCCTCGCCGACACCTCCGACGTGCCCCGACGGCGTCCACAGCGCCCGCCCGGGTGCGCCGGGCGGGCGGTGGTGCGGGGCGGGCGCGGCGCGAGAGCGCGCCGCGCCCGCCGCCTCAGGCGCCGGCGGCGCTGAGGCGGAAGGGCTCCAGCTCGGCCGCCAGGCGCGGGCGGACCCGCGCCAGCATCCGGGTGCCGGTCCCGGTGTGCTCCTCGGAGAGGACCTGACCGGTGGTGTGCACCCGGTGGACCAGCTCGCCGCGGTCGTAGGGCACGCACACCTCCAGCTCCACGTCCGGCACGGGCAGCAGCTCGGCCATCCGCTCGCGCAGCTGCTCCACGCCCTCGCCGGTGCGCGCGGAGACCACGACGGCGCCGCGCTCGCGGGCCAGCAGCCGCTGCAGCACCTCCGGGTCGGCGACGTCGGCCTTGTTGATCGCCACCAGCTCGGGCACCCGGTGCGCCTCGACCTCGGCCAGGACGGAGCGCACGGCGGCGAGCTGCCCCTCGGGGTCGGGGTGCGAGCCGTCCACGACGTGCAGGACGAGGTCGGCCTCGGCGACCTCCTCCAGGGTGGAGCGGAACGCCTCCACCAGCTGGTGCGGCAGCTGGCGCACGAACCCGACCGTGTCGGTCAGGGTGTACGGGCGCCCCTCGGGCGTCTGGGCGCGCCGGACGGTGGGGTCCAGCGTGGCGAACAGCGCGTCCTCCACGAGCACGCCCGCCCCGGTGAGGCGGTTGAGCAGCGAGGACTTGCCCGCGTTGGTGTACCCGGCGATGGACACCGACGGCACCGCGCGCGCCACCCGCAGGGAGCGCTTGGCGTCGCGGGCCGTGCCCATGCCGCGGATCTCCCGGCGCAGCTTGGCCATGCGGGAGCGGATGCGGCGGCGGTCCAGCTCGATCTTCGTCTCACCGGGGCCGCGCGAGCCGATCCCGGCACCGCCGGCGACGCGGCCGCCGGCCTGGCGGGACATCGACTCGCCCCAGCCGCGCAGGCGCGGCAGCAGGTACTCGAGCTGGGCCAGCTCCACCTGCGCCTTGCCCTCGCGGCTCTTGGCGTGCTGGGCGAAGATGTCGAGGATCACGGCCGTGCGGTCGACGACCTTGACCTTGACGATGTCCTCCAGCCCGCGGCGCTGGGAGGCGGACAGCTCCCCGTCGCACACGACGGTGTCCGCGCCCTCGGCCGCCACCAGCTCGGCCAGGGCCTCGGCCTTGCCGGCGCCGAGGTAGCTGGCCGGGTCGGGGGTGGAGCGGCGCTGCAGGACGCCCGCCAGGACGTCGGAGCCCGCGGTCGCGGCGAGGGCGGACAGCTCCTGCAGGGAGACCTCCGCCTCCTGGCGGGTGGAGTCGGCGCTGGACCAGACCCCGGCCAGGACGACGCGCTCCAGGCGCAGCTGCCGGTACTCGACCTCGGTGACGTCGGCGAGCTCGGTGGACAGGCCGGCGGCGCGGCGCAGGGCGCGGCGGTCGGCCAGGTCGAGCTGGTCGCCGTCGACGTCGCGGGCCCCGGGGCCGTCCGCCCCGTGCTCACCGGTGGGGGCCGCGCCGTCGTGCCCGGCGAGGATGCGGGCCAGCGCGCGGTCGAACTCGGCGTCGCGGTCCGCCTCGCGGGCGCCGTCCAGCACGGGCTCGTGCTGCTCGGGGCGCTCGCTGTCCTGCGACGACGACGTCGCGGACGGCCGGACCGGCGAAGAGCGGTGGTTCATGGACCTCCCAGGTCGTGCTGCCCCTCAGGGGTTGAGGGGACCAGCATCCCGTCCAACGCCCCGCCGGTCCACGGGATTCCGCCCGGCGCGCCTCGCGGGCCTACCCTGACCGGCGTGGTGAGCACCCGGGTGGACGGCGAGCAGGCGGGCGGGGGCACCGGGGAGCACTACTTCACGGCGCGCCCGGCGGCACCGGACGAGCGGCGCGAGGTCGAGGTCGAGCTGGCCGGGCGGCGGGTGTCGGTGCAGACCGCGCGCGGGGTGTTCAGCGCCGAGCGCCTGGACCCGGGCACCTCGGTGCTGCTGCCGCTGGTGCCGCGGGACCCGGCGGCCGGGGGCGACGTGCTGGACCTGGGCTGCGGCTGGGGCCCGGTGGCGCTGACGCTGGGGCTGCTCCAGCCGCGCCGGCGGGTGTGGGCCGTCGACGTCAACGAGCGGGCGCTGGACCTGGCCCGGCGCAACGCCCAGCGCCTGGGCGTGGACGTGCGCGCGTGCCTGCCGGACGAGGTGCCCGCCGACGTGGCGTTCGCGCAGCTGTGGTCCAACCCGCCGATCCGGGTGGGCAAGGACGCGCTGCACGCGCTGCTGCTGCGCTGGCTGCCGCGCCTGGCGCCGGGGGGCGAGGCGCACCTGGTGGTGCAGAAGAACCTGGGCGCGGACTCGCTGCACCGCTGGCTGGACGCGCAGCTGCCCGCCGTCCTGCCGGGGGCGGCGACCGCGCGCACGGCCTCCTCGAAGGGCTTCCGGGTCCTCACCGTCCGGCGCGGCTGAGCGCCCCGCGCGCGCGGGGCGCTCAGGCGGGCACGGGCTCGGCCAGCAGCGCCGGGGAGAGGGTGCCGGTGGCCACCAGCACCGCCGGCCCGGTGAGCCACACGGTGCCCGCGGACAGGCTGGAGCCCTCGCCCACGGTGACGACGACCTCCCCGCCGGGCACCTCCACCCGCCACACGTCCGGGGAGCCGGCCCCGGCCCACGCGCGGGTGGCCAGCGCGGCCGCGCACGCGCCGGTGCCGCAGGAGCGGGTCTCCCCCACCCCGCGCTCGTGCACGCGCATGCGCACGTCGCCCACGTCGGCGACGTGGTCGCCGGTGACGTCCACGGCCAGCAGCGGCACGACCAGCTCGACGTTGGTGCCGTGCGGGGGCGCCGGGTCCACCTGCGGGGCGTGCGCGAGGTCGGCGGCGTCCAGCTCGGCCGGCTCGGCGAGCGCGACGACGGTGTGCGGGTTGCCCAGGTCCAGCGACAGCGCCGGGCGGACCACGCCGTCCAGGCCGGCGACGGCGACGAGGGCGTCGGAGCCGTCCGCCAGCGCCCGCTCCCCGCCGCTCAGGCGCCAGGGGCCCATGTCGGCGGTCCAGCGCCCGTCGGGCTCGCGGCGCAGGCGCTTGAGCCCGGCGCGGGTGCCCACGGCGAACCAGCGGCCGTCGCCGGCCTCGGCGGGCAGGTGCCCCTCGCGCAGGAGCAGCTCGGCGAAGACGCGCACCCCGTTGCCGCACATCTCGGCGACCGAGCCGTCGGCGTTGCGGTAGTCCATGAACCACTCGGCCTCGGCGGCGAGGGCGGCGCCCTCGGGCAGGGCCGCGCAGCGCACGGCGCGGATCAGCCCGTCCGCGCCGATGCCGGCGCGCCGGTCGCACAGCCGCGCCACGAGCGCGGGCGAGGGGTCCCAGGCGCCCTCGGGGTCCGCGACGAGCACGAAGTCGTTCTCGGTGCCGTGGCCCTTGGTGAAGGCGACCGCGCCGGGGGTGCTCAGGCTGCTCACGCGGCCGACTCTACGGCCAGCAGCTCCAGCACCCGCCGGGCCAGCTCCTCGGGGTCGGAGCCGTCGGGGGCCTCCACCCAGCGCACCCGCTCGTCGCGGCGGAACCACGACTCCTGCTTGCGCGCGAAGCGCCGGGTCAGGCGCGCGGTGAGCTCGGCGGCCTCGGCCTCGGTGGTGGTGCCGTCGAGGGCGTCGAGGACCTGCGCGTAGCCCAGCGCGCGCGGGGCGGTCAGCCCCTCGCGCAGCCCGGCGGCCTCCAGCCGGCGCACCTCCTGCACCAGGCCCTCGTCCCACATGCGGCGCACGCGGGCGTCGATGCGGGCGTCGAGCTGCTCGCGCGGCACGCTCAGGCCCACCTGCACGGCGGGGCGCACGTAGCGCTGCTCGGGCAGCGAGGCGGCGAAGGGCAGGCCGGTGACCTCGCCGACCTCCAGGGCGCGCACGACCCGCCGGCCGTTGGAGGGCAGGATGCGCCGCGCCGCCTCCGGGTCGCGCTCGGCGAGCTCGGCGTGCAGGCGCTGCGGCCCCACCTCGGCCAGGCGCGCCTCCCAGCGCGAGCGCACGGCGGGGTCGGTGCCGGGGAAGCGCATGTCGTCCAGGGCCGCGCGCACGTAGAGCCCGGAGCCGCCCACGAGCAGCGGCGTGCGGCCGCGGGCGGCCACCGCGTCGAGGGCGGCGCGGGCGTGCCGCTGGTAGGTGGCCACGTCCGCGGCCTGCGTGACGTCCAGGACGTCGAGCAGGTGGTGCGGCACGCCGCGCCGCTGCGCCTCGCCGAGCTTGGCGGTGCCGACGTCCATGCCGCGGTACAGCTGCATGGCGTCGGCGTTGACGACCTCCGCGCCGATCCCGCCGGGGCCGGGCAGCAGGTGCGCCAGCGCCACGGCCACGTCGGACTTGCCGGAGGCGGTGGGCCCGACCACGGCGACCACGGGCGCGGCGGGGAGGGCGGGCGCTACGGTGCCCTGCGGTGATCTCGACTGGCCCACGCGCAGATGGTGGCAGACAGTGGGACCCGCACGGACGCGAGCACCGGAGGAGGAGCCGTGGGCACCATGAAGTTCCTGGGGCTGAAGCTGGACGAGGCCGTGGAGCAGGCGCGGGTGGCCGCCGAGCAGGCCCGCACCCGGGCCGGGCAGTTCGCCGGCCAGCACTCGCAGCAGGCCGAGGGCGTGCTGCGCAAGGCCACCACGTTCGTCAACGAGCGCACCGAGGGCCGCTACGCCGGCCCGCTGGAGCGGGCGTCGAAGGTGGCGCAGAGCGGCTGGGAGCGCGCCGCGGGCGTGCGCCCGGGCTTCGAGGGCTGGGGCACGCCGATGCGCGGGGGCACCCGCACCGACGGCACGCCGATGTCCGGTCCCGCGCGCTGAGGGACGTCCGGGACGAGGGGCCCGGCACGACGAGGAGGACGAGATGACGATCCCCACCCCACCGCCGAGCACGCCGCAGCCGCCGAGCCCGGTGCCGCAGCCGGGCTCGCCGGGCGAGCCGCCGCTGCCGGACCCGGGCCCGGTGCCCGGCCCGGACCCGCAGCCGGGACCGGCGGCTCCCCCGCCGATGTGAGACCGGCGCGCACGAGGGCCCCGCACCGCCACGGTGCGGGGCCCTCGCGCGTGCGGGCGGGGGCGGCGGGCCTCAGCGGCGCCGGATCGTGGGCAGGCCCAGCCCCACGGGGCGCGGGCCGGCGGGCGCGGCCGGCTCGGGCCGCGCCTGGCGGGCCTGCCAGGCGTCGCCGGCGCGGGTGCGGCGCACCGCGAAGGCGTCGGTGGCGTCGGCCTCGAGGTAGTGCGGCGCGCCGCGGCTGATCGTCACGGTCGCCACGTCCCCCGGACGCGGCGCCTGCGCGCCCTCGGGCAGCGAGAAGTGCACCAGCCGGTTGTCCGGGGCGCGCCCGGACAGCCGCCGCGTGGCGGCGTCCTTGCGGCCCTCGCCCTCGGCGACGAGCACGTCGAGGGTGCGCCCGACCTGGGCGCGGTTCTCGGCGTAGGCGATCTCGTCCTGCAGCGCGGTCAGGCGCTCGTAGCGCTCCTGCACCACGGCCTTGGGCACCTGGTCGCCCATGGTGGCCGCCGGGGTGCCCGGGCGCGGGGAGTACTGGAAGGTGAAGGCGCTGGCGAAGCGCGCCTCGGCCACGACCTCCAGCGTCTGCTGGAAGTCCTCCTCGGTCTCGCCGGGGAAGCCGACGATGATGTCGGTGGTGATCGCCGCGTCGGGGATGCGCCCGCGCACCTCCTCCAGGATGGACAGGAAGCGGGTGCGCCGGTAGGAGCGGCGCATGGCGCGCAGGACGGCGTCGGAGCCGGACTGCAGCGGCATGTGCAGGCTGGGCATGACGTTGGGCGTCTCGGCCATGGCGTCGATGACGTCGCTGGTGAAGCTGGAGGGGTGCGGGCTGGTGAAGCGCACCCGCTCCAGGCCCTCGATGCCGCCGGTGGCGCGCAGCAGCTTGCCGAAGGCGAGCTTGTCGCCGAACTCCACGCCGTAGGTGTTGACGTTCTGCCCCAGCAGGGTCACCTCGAGCACGCCCTCGGAGACCAGCGCCTCGACCTCGGCGAGCACGTCGCCGGGGCGGCGGTCCTTCTCCTTGCCGCGCAGCGAGGGCACGATGCAGAAGGTGCACGTGTTGTTGCAGCCCACGGAGACGGACACCCAGGCCGCGTAGGGGGACTCGCGGCGGGTGGGCAGCGTGGAGGGGAAGACCTCCAGCGACTCCAGGATCTCCACCTGCGCGGCGGCGTTGTGCCGGGCGCGCTCGAGCAGCGCCGGCAGCGAGCCGACGTTGTGGGTGCCGAAGACGACGTCCACCCACGGCGCCTTGCGCACGATCTCGCCGCGGTCCTTCTGCGCCAGGCAGCCGCCGACGGCGATCTGCATGCCGGGGCGGCGCTCCTTGACGGGCGCGAGGTGGCCGAGGTTGCCGTACAGCTTGTTGTCGGCGTTCTCGCGCACCGCGCAGGTGTTGAAGACCACGACGTCCGGCTCGGCGGGCGCGTCGCCGCCGACCTCGTCGAAGCGGACGTAGCCGGCGTCCTCGAGCAGGCCCGAGAGGCGCTCGGAGTCGTGGACGTTCATCTGGCAGCCGAAGGTGCGCACCTGGTAGGTGCGCGGCGCCTGCTCGGGCTCGGCGGCCTGGGCCGGCGCGCTCAGCGGGCCGGTCGCGCGGGGGACGGTGGGCGTGCTCATCGCCGTCCAGGGTAGGTCACCGCGGCGACGTCACGCTCGGGTCACGATCTGCCCACAGCACCGCCCGTCCGGTGGGCACGGTGCGCGGTACCTGTAGCTTCTGCGCGCATGAGTGACCCCTCCGCGGCCACCACCCCGTCCGGTGCGCCCTCCGGCCGCCGGCCGCTCGTGCGCCTGGAGCACGTGGACAAGCACTTCGGCGCCCTGCACGTGCTGCGGGACGTGGACCTGACGGTCGCCGAGGGCGAGGTCGTCGTCGTCATCGGCCCCTCCGGCTCGGGCAAGTCCACGCTGTGCCGCACGATCAACCGCCTGGAGACCATCGACTCCGGGCGCATCACCATCGCCGGGGAGGACCTGCCCGCCGAGGGCAAGGCGCTGGCGAAGCTGCGCGCCGACGTGGGCATGGTCTTCCAGTCCTTCAACCTCTTCGCGCACAAGACGGTGCGCGAGAACGTCACGCTGGGGCCGGTGAAGGTGCGCGGCGTGGGCGCCGCCGAGGCGCGCCGGCGCGCCGACGAGCTGCTCGAGCGCGTCGGGGTGGCCAGCCAGGCCGAGAAGTACCCCGCGCAGCTCTCCGGCGGGCAGCAGCAGCG
The DNA here is from genome assembly GCF_050871925.1 of Kineococcus gurbantunggutensis. Classification (NCBI taxonomy): domain Bacteria; kingdom Bacillati; phylum Actinomycetota; class Actinomycetes; order Kineosporiales; family Kineosporiaceae; genus Kineococcus; species Kineococcus gurbantunggutensis. The sequence continues at coordinate 2,902 of NZ_JBJLSG010000098.1, read as the reverse complement.
CGTGGCGATCGCGCGCGCCCTGGCGATGGACCCCAAGGTCATGCTCTTCGACGAGCCCACCTCCGCCCTGGACCCCGAGATGATCAACGAGGTCCTCGACGTGATGACCGAGCTGGCCAGGTCGGGCATGACCATGGTCGTCGTGACGCACGAGATGGGCTTCGCCCGCCGCGCCGCCGACCGCGTCGTCTTCATGGCCGAGGGGCGCGTCCTGGAGGACGCCGAGCCGGAGACCTTCTTCACCGCCCCGCGGCACGAGCGGGCCAAGGACTTCCTGTCCAAGATCCTTACCCACTGACCCCTCCCGCGCCCGCACCGGCGCGGGCACCCGACGCACCAGCACCCGACCGACGAGCTCAGGAGCACACCGTGAAGCGTTCGCCCCTCACCGCCCTCGCCGCCACGGCGGCGGCGGCCACCCTGGTGCTGACCGGCTGCGGCCAGGAGGGGTCCCCGACCACGGGCGGCGCCGCCGGCGGCGGTGCCACCGGCGGCGCGGAGGCCCCCGCGTACGACGTCGCCCCGGACGTGGCCCTGACCGGCAGCCCCACCTTCGACAAGATCAAGGCCGCCGACCGCGTCGTCGTCGGCGTCAAGGCCGACCAGCCGGGCCTGGGCCTGCGCGCCGCGGCCACCGGCGAGTACTCCGGCTTCGACATCGAGATCGCCAAGCTGCTGGCCGCCTCCCTGGGCCTGAGCCCGGACAAGATCGAGTTCAAGGAGACGGTCTCGGCCAACCGCGAGCCGTTCCTGCAGCAGGGCCAGGTCGACATGGTGGTGGCCACCTACACCATCAACGACAAGCGCAAGGAGGTCGTCGACTTCGCCGGCCCCTACTACGTGGCCGGGCAGGACCTGCTGGTGCGCAAGGACGACACCTCCATCACCGGCCCGGACTCGCTGGCCGGCAAGAGGGTCTGCTCGGTGGAGGGCTCCACCCCCGCCACCCGCATCGAGACCGAGTACCCGCAGGCGCAGCTGGTGAAGCTGGACACCTACTCCAAGTGCGTGGACCAGCTCACCGCGAACTCCGTGGACGCGGTCACCACCGACGACGCCATCCTGCGCGGCTACGCCGCCCAGCAGCCCGACGCGCTGAAGGTCGTCGGCGCCCCGTTCAGCGAGGAGCCGTACGGCATCGGCCTGCCCAAGGGCGACACCGCGCTGCGCACCGCGCTCAACGACGCGATCGAGCAGGCCGTCACCGACGGCGACTGGAAGGCCGCCTACGACTACACCCTCGGCGGCAGCGGCACCGACCCGGAGCCGCCCACGGTCGACCGCTACTGAGCAGCGGTCCCCCGGACGGGTGGCCGTCCCGACGACGTGACGGCCACCCCCGCACCCCCCTGACCTGAGAGGAGCCTGCGTGCAGGTCCTGCTCGACAACCTCGGCACCTTCGGGCGCGGCGCCTGGGGCACGGTCGTGCTGTTCGCGTGGTCCGCCGTCGGTTCCCTCGTCGTCGGCACCCTGCTGGCCTGCCTGCGCGTGGCGCCCAGCGCCGCGATGCGTGCGGCCGGCACCGCCTACGTCAACGTCGTGCGCAACACCCCGCTGACGCTGGTGATGTTCTTCAGCGTCCTGGCGCTGCCGCAGCTGCAGATCCGCTTCGGCGAGTCGCTGAACACCCAGTTCCGCGTCTTCGCCGTCCTGGCGCTCATCGCCTACACCTCGTGCTTCGTGTGCGAGGCCATCCGCTCGGGCATCAACACCGTGCCGGTGGGCCAGGCCGAGGCGGCCCGCGCCATCGGCCTGCCCTTCGGGCAGGTGCTGACGCTGGTGGTGCTGCCGCAGGCGTTCCGCGCGGTCGTGCCGCCGATGGGCAACATCTTCATCGCGCTGGTGAAGAACACCTCGGTCGCCTCGGCGTTCAGCAACTACGAGCTGATCTCCGCGATGCGCAACCTCATCGAGCAGAACGGCAACGCCGTGATCAGCATCCTGGTGGGCATCACCGCCGCCTACGTGCTGCTCGTGGCCGTGGTCGCGCTGGTCTTCAACCTGCTGGAGCGATCGGTGGGGGTGCCCGCGTGAGCAGCGTCCTGTACGACGCGCCCGGGCCCCGCGCCCGGCTGCGCAACCGCGTCTACACCGTCGCCGGCGTCGTGCTGGTCCTCGGGGCCCTGGCCGCGATCGTGTGGCGGCTGGACTTCGCCGGGCAGCTGACGCCGTCGAAGTGGAGCGCGTTCACCTACGTCGACATCCAGACCGCGCTCTTCCGCGCGTGGTGGGCCACCGTGAAGGTGGCGCTGGTGGCGGTGGCGCTCGCGCTGGCCCTGGGCACGGTGCTGGCGGTGCTGCGGCTGTCGACCACGCGCGCGCTGCGCTGGACCGCCACCGCCCTGGTGGAGTTCCTGCGCGCCCCGCCGGTGCTGCTGATGATGTTCTGGTTCCTGTACGGCTCGCGCGGGGCGATCCCGGTGTTCTGGTGCGCGGTGCTGGGTCTGACGCTCTACAACGGCGCCATCATCAGCGAGATCCTGCGCGCCGGGGTGCTGGCGGTGCCCAAGGGCCAGCGCGAGGCCGCGTTCGCCCTCGGGCTGACCGGCGGGCAGGTCATGCGGATGGTCCTGCTGCCGCAGGCCGTGCGCTCGATGCTGCCCTCGATCGTCGCCCAGGTCGTCGTGGTCCTCAAGGACAGCGCGCTGGCGTACATCATCGGCTACACCGAGCTGCTGCGCTGGGGCACGAACCTGGGCACGGAGTTCTTCAACCTCGTGCCGGCCACCATCGTCATCGCGGTGGTCTACATCGCCACGAACACGCTCATCGCCGGCCTGGCCAAGCTGCTGGAGCGGCGCCTGTCGACCACGGGCAAGAAGGCCCGCCCGGCGGCGCGCCCGGTGCCCGACCAGGTCGGTACCCCCGTCGCGTGAGCGCCCGGCGGGTGCGGCGCGCGCC
>NZ_JBJLSG010000097.1:0-18328 GCF_050871925.1 Kineococcus gurbantunggutensis | reverse complement strand
GGGTGCTCCTCACCGGGCACCGCCTCGAAGCGCGCCGGACCGGGCCCGCACGGGCGCCGCGCGCGCACCGCCTAGACTCAGCCCACGTGAAGACCTTCGACGGCCTGTTCGCCGAGCTGACGGACAAGGCCCGCACCCGCCCGGCGGGCTCGGGCACCGTGCTCGAACTGGACGCCGGCGTGCACGCCATCGGCAAGAAGGTCGTCGAGGAGGCGGCCGAGGTGTGGATGGCCGCCGAGCACGAGTCCGCCGAGCGCACCGCGGAGGAGGTCTCGCAGCTGCTGTACCACCTGCAGGTGCTGATGATCGCCCGCGGGCTCACGCTCGACGACGTGTACGCGCACCTGTGATCGACCCGGTGAGGGGTCGCGAGAGAGAGGGCAGGCCCGTGCTGCGCATCGCCGTCCCCAACAAGGGGTCGCTGTCGGAGGCCGCCAGCGCCATGCTGCGCGAGGCGGGGTACAACCAGCGCCGCGAGGCCAAGGAACTGCTCCTGGACGACCCGGAGAACAACGCGCAGTTCGTCTTCCTGCGCCCGCGCGACATCGCCCTGTACGTCGGCTCCGGCACCCTCGACGTCGGCGTCACCGGCCGCGACCTGCTGCTGGACTCGCGCGCCCCGGCCGACGAGGTCCTCCAGCTCGGCTTCGCCCGCAGCACCTTCCGCTTCGCCGGCCGGCCCGGCACCGCCTCCTCGGTGGCCGACCTGCAGGGCCGGCGCATCGCGACCAGCTACTCCGGCCTGGTGGGCAAGCACCTCGCCGAGCACGGCGTGAGCGCCGACGTGGTGCACCTCGACGGCGCGGTGGAGACCGCCGTGGCGCTCGGCATCGCCGACGTCGTCGCCGACGTCGTCGAGACCGGCACGACCCTGCGCGCCGCGGGCCTGGAGGTCTTCGGCGAGCCCGTCATGCGCTCCGAGGCCGTCCTGGTGCGCCGCGCCGGCGCGCCCGCCGACCCCGCCGTGGACGTGCTGGTGCGCCGCCTGCAGGGCGTCCTGGTCGCCCGGCAGTACGTGATGGTCGACTACGACTGCCCCAAGGACCTCGTCGAGCGGGCCATCACCGTCACCCCGGGCCTGGAGTCGCCCACGGTCTCCCCGCTGGCGAACCCCGGCTGGGTGGCGGTGCGCGCCATGGTGGAGCGCTCGGCGACCAACCGCGTCATGGACGAGCTGTACGACCTCGGCGCGCGCGCCATCCTCGTCACCAGCATCCACGCCTGCCGGCTGTGAGCGGCGCGCGCGCGGCCGGTCCCGGCGGGGCGGCGCACCCCGCCGACGCGCCCTTCCGGCCCCGCCGCGCCCGCGCGGTGGGCCTGGCCGTCGCGACCCTGCTCGGGCTGGTCATCGCCGGCATGGCCGTCGGGCTGGCGCTGTCGCCGAACTCCGGGTGGACCCCCACCGACACCGCCTCCGCCGTCGTCTTCGGGCTGTTGCTGTGCGGCGGGCTGGTGCGCCTGGTGTCGGTGCGCGCGCTGCCCACCGACGACGCCCTCGTCGTGCGCAACGTGGTCTTCACCCGCCGCGTGGAGTGGGGCGCGATCCTCGCCGTGCGCTTCGGCGGCGACGACCCCTGGCTGACCCTGGACACCGACGACGGCGAGAACCTGGCCGTCATGGCCGTGCAGAAGGCCGACGGCGCCCGCGGCGAGGCCGAGGCCCGCCGCCTGGCGCGGCTGGTCGCGGCCCGCGCGCCGCGCCCGCCGCGCGACTGAGCCCCGCCCGGTCCCGCCCCGTCCCGCCCGCCTCGGTCCCGCCCGGCTCAGCCCCGCAGCACCCGCCAGCGCACCGCGCCGTCCCGCCCGTCGTGGACGTCACCGCCGTCGTGGACGTCGTCGCTGTCGAGCACCACGTCGGCGGCCGCGGCCACGTCGTGCGCGGCGAACAGCTCCTCCTCCTGCGCCGCCCACCGCCGCCAGTGCGGGGCGTACGCCGCCCCGTCGCGCGCCAGCGCCCGCCGGCGGCGCACCGCGGTCGGCGCGCGCACCCACACCAGCAGCTCCGGGCGCACCGGGGTGCACCCGGCGCCCACGCCCTCGACCACGACGGTCCCCGCCGTGCCAGCCGCCGGCACCGGTGCGCGCGGGCCCCAGCGCCCGGCGGCCCAGTCCCAGCGCGGCGGGTGCGGCACCCGCCCGGCCCGCAGCGGCCGCAGCACCTCGCGCTCGAGCAGGCCCACCGCCGCCGCCAGCCCGTCCCAGCCGGGGTAGAGGTCCTCCACGTGCACCACCGGCGCGCCCAGCCGCGACCCCAGCGCCCCGCCCAGGTCCGTCTTGCCGCTGCCCGAGCGCCCGTCCACGAGCAGCAGGCGCGGGCCGGCCACCGGGGCCGGGGCCGCCGCCAGCCGCGCCGCCAGCAGCTCCACGACCGCCGCCGCGCCCAGCGCGCGACCGGGTGCCGGGTCCTGCGCCGGGTCCTGCGCCGGGTCGGGCGCCGGGCCCTCGAGCGCCGCGGCGCTCAGAACCACGTCGGGCACCACGGCGCCGTCGGCGTGCCCAGCAGCGCGTGCAGGCGGTGCACCGCCTCCGCCGTGCCGTGCACCCGCCCCGCGGCGGCCAGCGCCACCGCCGACGTCCCGCCCAGCAGCAGCGCGCCCAGCTCCGCCGCCCCCAGCACCACGTCCGGCTCGGCGTCCGTGCCCGTCACCTCCGCGCACGTCCAGCCGTCCTCCCCGCAGCGCTGCGGGTCCACGTGCAGGCGCACCGTGCCCCCCGCCGGCCCGCCGGGGTCCAGCACCCGCAGCACCACCGTGCCGCAGCCCAGGTAGCGCCGCGCCGCCAGCGCCCCGGCCGCGTCCAGCGGCCGCACCCACAGGAAGTCGTCCAGCGGGCCCTGCTGCACCGCCCGCGGGTCCTCCAGCAGCAGCGGCAGCAGCTCGTCCACCGGCCGCTGCCCGGCGCGCACGGTGCGCACCAGGTCCACTGAGAGCACGAACTCCCACAGCCGCCGGTACACCGCCGGGGAGGCCGCGTGCAGGTCCAGCACGCGCGCCTCGCAGCGGCTGACCCGCCCCTCCCAGCGGTCCACGACCTCGTACGCGACGTACCCGTCGGGCGCCCCGGCCGCGTCGCGGTGCAGCACCGCGCGCGAGCGCGGCCCCCAGGCCCGGTGCCCGCCGGAGCGGGTTCGCTCGCGCCACCAGCGCTCCTCGCGCGCCAGCCCGCCGGGGCGCGCGCGGCGCGAGGCGTCGTGCACCGCCGCCAGCAGCGGCCACGCCTCCTGCGCCTCCACCAGCTCCAGGCGGCCGTCGTCGTCGGCGCCGGGGGCGTCCGGGCGGAACCGGCACGCGCGCGCCTCCACGGTCAGGTCCACCGCCCGCGTCGCCGTGCCGAAGCCGAAGCGCCCGTAGATGGGCGCCTCCGCCGCGATGAGCGCCGCCAGCGCGTGCCCGCGCTCGCGCGCGCGGTGCAGGTCCGCCCCGATCATGCGGCGCAGCAGCCCGCGGCGCCGGTGCGTGGGCAGCACCGTCACCGAGGAGACGGCGTTGACCGACACCGGCCCGGTGCCCGGCATCGTCAGCTCCGTGTCGAAGGAGCGGTAGGTGGCCACCCACGCGCCGTCGTCGACGACCCCGCTCAGGCGCTGGCCGGCCACCCGCTCGACCGTCTCGCGCAGGCGCGCGGCGGCCTCGCCGGGCAGCGGCTCGGCCTCCATGAACGCCACCCGCGGCACCCGCGACCAGGCCGCCACCGCCTCGGCGTCGGCGGTGTCGACCGTGCGCAGGGGCAGGGCCTCGGCGTCGAGGGGGCTCATGGGGCCGACGCTACCGCCGGGCCGGGCCGGTCCGCCCCGGGCGGGCCCCGCGCACCCGCCCGCGCGCACTACCCTCCTGCCGTGAGCGTCGCCGTGCGAGTCATCCCCTGCCTGGACGTCGACGCCGGCCGCGTGGTCAAGGGCGTGAACTTCGCCGACCTGCGCGACGCCGGCGACCCCGTCGAGCTCGCCCGCCGCTACGACGCCGAGGGCGCCGACGAGCTGACGTTCCTGGACGTCACCGCCTCCTCCGCCTCCCGGGAGACCACCTACGAGGTCGTCGCCCGCACCGCCGAGCAGGTCTTCATCCCCCTCACCGTCGGCGGCGGGGTCCGCTCGGTCGCCGACGTGGAGCGCCTGCTGCGCGCCGGGGCCGACAAGGTCGGCGTCAACACCGCCGCCATCGCCCGCCCGGAGCTGATCACCGAGATCGCCGAGCGCTTCGGCTCGCAGGTGCTGGTGCTCTCCGTCGACGCCCGCCGCACCCCGCCCGGCACGCCCACCACGCCCTCGGGCTTCGAGGTCACCACCCACGGCGGCCGCCGCGGCACCGGGCTGGACGCGGTGGAGTGGGCGGTGCGCGCCGCCGAGCTCGGCGCCGGGGAGGTCCTGCTGAACTCCATGGACGCCGACGGCACCAAGGCCGGCTTCGACCTGGAGATGCTCACCGCGGTGCGCGGGCGCGTCAGCGTCCCCCTCGTGGCCAGCGGCGGCGCCGGGGCCGTGGAGCACTTCGCGCCCGCCGTGGCCGCCGGCGCCGACGCCGTCCTGGCCGCCAGCGTCTTCCACTTCCAGCAGCTGACGATCGGCCAGGTCAAGGACGCCCTGCGCGCCGCCGGGGCCCCCGTGCGCTGAACCCGGTGCCCCGGGCGCGCCGGCGCACCGGGCCCGGCGCGCTCAGCCCGGCGCGGCGGGCGTGCCGGGGAAGGCGTCGGTGAACGCCCGCACGGCGTGCGGCGCCCCGTCCACCTCCACCAGCGCGCGCGTGCGGCGCCCGGAGGCGTGCAGCAGCAGCTCCTGCGGCTCGCCGCGCAGGCTGACCGACACCGGCCCGCCGCGCACCACCGAGCGCGGGCCGTCGGGGGTGACGAGCACCACGCCGACGGGGGAGCGCCGGTACGCCGCGCGGCCGGCCAGCCGCACCGCTCCCCACAGGCCCTGCGACTCCTCGCGCGCCAGCTCCCGCGGCCGCCAGCCCTCCTGGGCGCGGCGCACGTCCTCGCGGTGCACGAAGAACTCCACGCCGTTGACCAGCCCCGCCACCGGCCGCCAGCGCGCCGGGCTGACCGCGGGCGGCCCCGAGCGCACCCGCTGCACCAGCGCCTCGAAGGGCTCCTCGCGCCAGCGGCCCTGCAGCCGGTCCGCGTGCGCGCCCAGGGCGGGCACCGCCCGGCGCAGGACCTCGCCGGCGAGCACGTCCGGGCGCCCGTCACGCACGGCCAGGTGCACGAGCAGGTCGCGCACGGCCCACCCCTCGCACAGCGTGGGCGCGCGGGGGCCGGCGCGCAGGGCGTCGTCGCACAGTCCGTCGCGTTCTCGGGCGGGGTCGGGTCCGGGCACGGCGCGATGCTCGCACAGGCCGGTGCGACCATGAGGCACGTGCCCGTCGAGCCCGTCACCCCGCCCCCCGCGCAGCCCGCCCCGCAGGACCCCGCCGCCACCCCCGGCACCGCCGGGACCACCGCCACCGCCGGGCCGGTGCTGGACCCCGCCGTCGCGGCGCGCCTCAAGCGCGACCCGGCGGGGCTGGTGTGCGCGGTGGTGCAGCAGCACGACACGCGCGAGGTCCTCATGGTGGCCTGGATGGACGACACCGCCCTGGCGCACACCCTGGCCACCGGCCGGGCCACGTACTGGTCGCGCAGCCGCCGCAGCCTGTGGCGCAAGGGCGACACCTCCGGGCACGTGCAGTGGGTCAAGCGCGTCTCGCTGGACTGCGACGGCGACGCGCTGCTGGTGGAGGTGGACCAGGTCGGGGCCGCCTGCCACACCGGCGAGCGCACCTGCTTCGTCGCCGACCCGCTGCCCGCGGTGGCCGGCGGCCCGGCGTGAGCGGCGGCGCCGCGGCCCGGCCGGTCCCGCCGGCCCGGGCGCGCGCCGGCCGCGAGCGCGGCGCCGTGCTGCTGCTGGGCGCGGCCGGCGCGGTGCTCGCGCTGGCCGCCGGCGCGCCCACCTGGGTGGAGGGGGCCGTCGCCACCGCCACCGGGGTCCGCGGGGTGGACGCGGCCGGGCGGGCGGCCGCTCCCGCCGCCACCGCGCTGGCCCTGGTGGCGCTGGCGGCCGTGGTGGCCTGCTCGCTGGGGCGGCGCGTGGCCCGCGCGCTGGCCGCGGTCGTGCTGGTGCTGGCGGGGGCGGGCGTCGTCGCCGCCGGCGCCGCGGTGCTGGCGTCCCCGCAGGACGCGCTGACCGGCCCGGCGCGGCAGGTCAGCGGCCGCACCGACCCGCAGCTGCAGCGGGTGGGCACCGGCCCGTGGCCGGTGGTCTCCTCCGCCGGCGGGGTCCTGGCGGCGGCCGCGGGCGGTGCGGCGCTGCTGCGCGGCCGCCGCTGGAGCGCCTCCAGCCGCCACGAGCGCGACGCGGCCGCCGCGGCGCCCGCCCCCGCCGCCGCGCGCGCCGCGGACCGCGCCGGCGACCCCGCCGCCGCGTGGGACTCCCTGACCCGCGGGGACGACCCCACGCGCTGAGCCGCCCGCCCGCCGCGCGCACCGGTCCGGCGCCGCCGCACCGGGCCCGGTACCGTGGAGGAGCCAGCGCCACGACGTCCGAGGAGCACCACCGTGACCAGCCAGCAGCCCGAGTCCACGCACGGCGACGTCGTCGAGGAGCACGGCCACGGCCACAGCGTGGCGGCCTGGGCCGGGGTGGGCACCTGCCTCGTCGGCTTCCTCGTGCTGTGCCTGGCCGTGGTGTTCACCAACCTCGTCTCCGGCATCGTCGGCGGCGTGATCATCCTGGCCTCGCTGGTCGTCAGCTACGGCCTGGCCAAGGCCGGCTACGGCGTGAAGAACTCCAAGGGCGAGCCCGTGGGCGTCGGCCGCGCGCGCCACTGACGCGCGCCACCGACGCTCCGCCGACCCTTCCCGGACGCCGCCCGCGCGGCCCGTCCGGCGCTCCCGCCGCCCCGGCGAGCCGGTCCCGCACCGGCTCGCCGGGGCGTCGCGCGTCCCGGGCCGGCGGCCCCGCGCACCCGCGCGCGCGGGGAGGGGGTGGAGGGGGCACCGGGCCGCCCCCGGCGGGGACTACCCTCCTGAGGGTGACCGTCCTCGACGACATCCTCGCCGGCGTGCGCGAGGACCTGGAGCAGCGGCAGGCCAGCACGTCGCTGGCTGAGCTGAAGGAGCGCGCGCACCGCCAGGTGCCCGCCAAGGACGCCGCGGCCCTGCTGCGCCCGCGCGACAGCGAGCAGCGCGGCGTGAAGGTCATCGCCGAGGTCAAGCGCGCCAGCCCCTCCAAGGGCGCGCTGGCGGGCATCCCGGACCCGGCCGAGCTGGCCCGCCAGTACGAGCTGGGCGGCGCCAGCGTCATCAGCGTGCTCACCGAGCAGCGCCGCTTCGGCGGCAGCCTGGCGGACCTGCGCGCGGTGCGCTGCGCGGTGGACGTGCCGGTGCTGCGCAAGGACTTCGTCGTGGGCTCCTACCAGCTGTGGGAGGCGCGCGCCTGGGGCGCCGACGTCGTCCTGCTGATCGTCGCCGCCCTGGAGCAGGAGGCCCTGGTCTCCCTGGTGGAGCGCACCCACTCGCTGGGCATGACGGCGCTGGTGGAGGTGCACACCGCCGAGGAGGTCGAGCGGGCCGTGGCCGCCGACGCGCGGGTCGTCGGGGTCAACAACCGCGACCTCAAGACCCTCGAGGTGGACAACGCCACCTTCGCGCGGCTCGCGCCGCTGATCCCCGCGGGCGTGGTCAAGGTCGCCGAGTCCGGCGTGCGCGGCCCGCACGACGTCGTGGAGTTCGCCCGCGCCGGCGCCGACGCGGTGCTGGTCGGCGAGACGCTGGTGCGCGGGGACGACCCGCGCCGCGCGGTGGCGGACCTCGTGGCCGCCGGCGCGCACCCGGCCGTGCAGGCGGTGCGCCCGTGAGCGCCCCCACCGCCCTGTCCGCCGAGCGCGGGCCGTACTTCGGCGCCTTCGGCGGCCGCTTCGTGCCCGAGGCGCTGGTGGCCGCCCTCGACGAGATCGAGGCCGCGCACACCGCCGCGATGGCCGACGAGTCCTTCCTGGCCGAGTTGGCGGAGCTGCACCGCACCTACTCCGGCCGGCCCAGCATCCTCACGCCCGTGCCGCGCTTCGCCGAGCACGCCGGCGGCGCCACGGTGCTGCTCAAGCGCGAGGACCTCAACCACACCGGCTCGCACAAGATCAACAACGTCCTCGGCCAGGCGCTGCTGACCAGGCGCATGGGCAAGAGCCGCGTGATCGCCGAGACCGGCGCCGGCCAGCACGGCGTGGCCACCGCCACCGCCGCGGCCCTGATGGGCCTGGAGTGCGTGGTGTACATGGGCGAGGAGGACACCCGCCGCCAGGCGCTGAACGTCGCCCGCATGCGCCTGCTGGGCGCGGAGGTCGTGCCCGTCACCGCCGGCAGCCGCACCCTGAAGGACGCCGTCAACGAGGCCTTCCGCGACTGGGTGGCCTCGGTGGACACCACCCACTACGTCTTCGGCACGGTCGCCGGTCCGCACCCCTTCCCGGTGCTGGTGCGCGACTACCAGCGCGTCATCGGCCTGGAGGCGCGCGCGCAGGTCCTGGAGCTGACCGGCCGCCTGCCGGACGCGGTGTGCGCCTGCGTGGGCGGCGGCTCGAACGCGATCGGCATCTTCCACGCCTTCCTCGACGACCCGGCCGTGCGCCTGTTCGGCTTCGAGGCCGGCGGCGAGGGCGTCGGCTCCGGCCGCCACGCCGCCTCCATCACCGGCGGCTCGCCCGGGGTGTTCCAGGGCGCGCGGCAGTTCGTGCTGCAGGACGAGGACGGGCAGACGGTGGAGTCGCACTCCATCTCCGCCGGGCTGGACTACCCCGGCGTGGGCCCGGAGCACTCCTGGCTGGGCGACTCCGGGCGCGCGGAGTACCGCCCGGTCACCGACGCCGAGGCCATGGAGGCCTTCCGGCTGCTGTGCCGCACCGAGGGCATCATCCCGGCCATCGAGAGCGCCCACGCCCTGGCCGGCGCGCTGCGGGTGGGGCGCGAGCTCGGCCCCGAGGCGCTGCTGCTGGTGAACCTCTCCGGCCGCGGGGACAAGGACGTGGACACCGCCGCCCGCTGGTTCGGGCTCGTCAGCGACGCCGACCTGGTGGCGTCGGAGGCCGAGCGCGTCGCCGACGCGCCGCAGGACACCGAGGGGTCGGGCTGGTGAGCACCACGAGCGTGGACGTGGACGGGACGGGCAGCGGCGGTGCCGCCCGGGCGGGCAGCTCCGCCGCGGCGGTGGACCGCGCCAGGGCCGAGGGCCGCGCGGCCCTGGTGGCGTACCTGCCCGTGGGCTTCCCCGACCTCGACGCCGGCGTCGCGGCGGCCAAGGCCGCGGTGGCCGGGGGAGCGGACGTCGTCGAGCTGGGGCTGCCGTACTCGGACCCCACGATGGACGGGCCCACCATCCAGCGGGCCGTGGACGCGGCCCTGCGCGCGCGCACCCGCCCCGCGGACGTGCTGCGCGCCGTGGAGCAGGTCGCCGCCACCGGCGCGGCCGTGCTGGTGATGACCTACTGGCCGCCGGTGGACCGCTACGGCGTGGCGCGCTTCGCCGCGGACCTGGCCTCGGCGGGCGCGGCCGGGCTGATCACGCCGGACCTGATCCCCGACGAGGCCGCCGCCTGGCTCGAGGCCAGCGACGAGCACGACCTCGAGCGGGTCTTCCTCGTCGCCCCCAGCTCCACCGACGCGCGCCTGGCCTCCACCGCGGCCGCCTGCCGCGGGTTCGTCTACGCCGCCTCCACCATGGGCGTCACGGGGGCGCGCACCACGGTGGGCGCCGGTGCCGCCCGCCTGGTGGAGCGCACCCGCGCGGCCGGCGCCGAGCGGGTCTGCGTCGGCCTGGGGGTCTCCACGCCGGAGCAGGCCGCGGAGGTGGCCGGCTACGCCGACGGCGTCATCGTCGGCTCCGCGTTCGTCGCGCGCCTGCTGGAGGCGGACTCCCCGGCCGCCGGCGCGCGGGCCGTGGGCGAGCTCGCCGAGCGGCTCGCGCAGGGCGTGCGCCGGGCCTGAACAGCCGGCCGGGCGCGCGGCGGTGCCCCGCACGCGGGGCACCGCCGCGCCGGGCCGACCGATTCGACCGCCCGGGCCCCGCGCACGGGCGCCTGCGAGGAGAGCAGCGTTGAGCAGCAAGAAGCGACCCGGGGGCGACCCCGCCCGCGCCGGGCAGGCCGAGGACGCCCGCGAGGCGCGCCGCGCCAAGGCGGCCGCGCTGCGCGAGCGCGAGCTGGCCCGCGAGCGCAGCCGCCGGGTGCTGCTCGTCAGCGCGGCCGTCGTCGCGGTGCTCGCCGTGGTGGCCCTCGTGGTGGTCCTCGTCGCCCGCGAGCGCGACGCCACGACCACCACCGCGGGCGCCGCCCCGCCGTCGGCCTCCGGGGACGCCGGCGGGTACGTGCTGGCGGGCACCCCGGCGGCCGGGGCGCCGACCGTGGACGTGTGGCTGGACTACCAGTGCCCGTACTGCGCGCAGTTCGAGGCCGCCGCCGGGGACGCGTACGTGCAGCTGGCCGCCTCCGGGCGCGCGCGCGTGGTCGTGCACACCCTGAGCTTCCTGGACGACAGCCTGCGCAACGACTCCTCCACCCGCGCCGCCGAGGGCGCCGCCGCCGCGGACGCCCAGGGCCGCTTCGCGCAGTACACGGAGGCCGTCTTCGCCCGCCAGCCCGGTTTCGCCGGCAACGAGGGCGAGGAGGGCGACGGCTACACCGACGAGCAGCTGCGCGAGGCGGCCCGGGAGGCCGGGGTCGCCGACCTGGACCGCTGGCAGCGGGCCCTGGACGACGACGAGTACGTCGGCTACGTGCGCCGGGTGCAGGACGGCATGGCGGCCGCCGGCGTCTCGGGCACCCCCACCGTGCAGATCACCCCCGAGGGCGGGACGACCACCGCCCTGGACACCGAGCAGCTGCTCGGCGCCGACCCGGCCGGCTACCTGCAGCAGCAGGTCGCCGCGGCCAGCGCCTCGTGAGCGCGGTGAGCGCGGTGAGCGCCCTGCCCGCGGCCCTGCCCGCCGCGCTGCCCAGCCCGACGCAGGGCGTCTGGCACCTGGGCCCGGTGCCGCTGCGCGCCTACGCGCTGTGCATCCTCGCGGGCATCGTCGCCGGCCTGTGGATCACCTCGCGGCGCTGGAGCGCCCGCGGCGGCCGGCCGGACTTCCCGCTGGACGTGGCGGTGTGGGCGGTGCCGCTGGGGGTGGTGGGCGCCCGCGCCTACCACGTGCTCACCTCCCCGGAGGCGTACTTCGGGCCCGGCGGGGACCCGGTGCGCGCGCTGTACGTGTGGCAGGGCGGCCTGGGCATCTGGGGCGCGATCGCCGCCGGGGCGCTGGGGGCCTGGATCGCCTGCCGGCGCGCCGGGTACCGCCTGGCGCCGTTCGCCGACGCCGTCGCCCCCGGCCTGCTGGTGGCGCAGGGGCTGGGCCGCTGGGGCAACTGGTTCAACAACGAGCTGTACGGCCGCGCCACCGACGTGCCGTGGGCGCTGACGGTGCACCGCTGGGACGAGGCCGCCGGGCGGGCGGTCACCGGCGCCGACGGGCGCCCGGAGGTGCTGGGGACCTTCCACCCCGTGTTCCTGTACGAGTCGCTGTGGTGCCTGCTGTCGGCCGCGGCGATCGTGCTGGTGGACCGGCGCCTGCGGCTGCGCCACGGGCAGGCCTTCTTCCTCTACGTGGCGCTGTACACCGCCGGCCGCTCGGTCACCGAGGCGCTGCGGGTGGACGAGGCCAACGAGATCGCCGGGCTGCGCGTGAACCAGTGGGTCGCCGCCCTGGTGCTGCTCGCGGCCGTCGTCGCCCTGGTCCTCTCCCGGCGCCGCCACGGCGACGGGCGTGCGGGGGAGGGTGGTCGGGACGAGCCGCTGGAGCGGGTACCCTCGCCGCAGTCCCCGGGGGCCACTCCTCCCTCCGGTGACGCCGAGCCGCAGGCGGGTGCACAGACCGTGACCGAGTCCTCGCGGCCGACCTCGAAGGACCACGACCACCCGTCGTCGTGACGATCCGGTGACGCTCTCGTGCGAATGAGCACGGGGTTCGTGGCGTTACAGTGAGGTGAACGTGGGCCAGCGCCGTCCCTCGTTCGGCGGTGCGCGCCCACCAGGCGCGCCACCTCCGCCCGGGAAGCCCGCTCCGGCCGACCGGGACCACGCTCGAAGAGACCCGTCGAGAGACCCCCTGTCCATCGAGGTCCTCCCGGACCTCTCTCCGAGGACGGTGCACCGCATGTCGCAACCCCTCGCGCCCACCGCGCAGCACGCCGCCCGCACCGAGCGGGCCGTCCGTCCCCTGCCCTTCTCGGCGCTGCCCGCGGACGCCGGGCTCTACGACCGCAGCAACGAGCACGACGCCTGCGGCGTGGCCTTCGTCGCCACGATGCGCGGCGAGCCCGGGCACGACATCGTCGAGCACGCCCTGACCGCCCTGCGCAACCTCGACCACCGCGGCGCGGTGGGCGCGGAGACCAACACCGGCGACGGGGCGGGCATCCTCACCCAGGTCCCCGACGAGTTCCTGCGCGCCGTCACGGCCGAGCTGGGCGTCGAGCTGCCGGCGAAGGGCGCCTACGCCGCCGGCAACGCCTTCCTGCCCGTCGACGCCGCCGAGCGCGCCGAGGCCGTGGCCCGCATCGAGGCCCTCGCCGAGGAGGAGGGCCTGGAGGTCCTGGGCTGGCGCGACGTGCCCGTCACCGCCGACCTCGTCGGCGCGCAGGCGCGCGCCTGCATGCCGCACTTCGCCCAGCTGTTCGTGGCCGGGCGCGCGGGGGAGAGCGGCATCGACCTCGACCGGCGCGTGTACCCGCTGCGCAAGCGCGCCGAGCGCGACCTGGGCGTGTACTTCCCCTCGCTGTCGGCGCGCACCATGGTCTACAAGGGCATGCTGACCACCGGTCAGCTGGAGCCGTTCTTCCCGGACCTGTCCGACCGGCGCTTCACCAGCGAGCTGGGCCTGGTCCACTCGCGCTTCTCGACGAACACCTTCCCGTCGTGGCCGCTGGCGCACCCCTTCCGCACCATCGCCCACAACGGCGAGATCAACACCGTCAAGGGCAACCGCAACTGGACCGCGGCGCGCGAGTCGACGATGAGCACCCCGCTCATCCCCGGCGACGTGCAGCGCCTGGGCCCCGTCTGCGCCACCGAGGGCTCGGACTCCGCCTCCTTCGACGAGGTCCTGGAGCTGCTGCACCTGGCCGGGCGCTCCCTGCCGCACGCGGTGCTGATGATGATCCCCGAGGCGTGGGAGAACAACACCGAGATGGACCCGGCCCGCCGGGCCTTCTACGAGTTCCACTCGATGTTCTCCGAGCCGTGGGACGGCCCGGCCAACCTGACCTTCACCGACGGCACCCTCATCGGCTGCGTCCTGGACCGCAACGGCCTGCGCCCCTCGCGGTACTGGGTCACCGACGACGGCCTGGTCGTGCTGGCCAGCGAGGTCGGCGTCCTGGACCTGGACCCCGCCTCGGTGGTCACCCGCGGCCGCGTCGCGCCCGGCAAGATGTTCCTGGTCGACACCGCCCGCGGGCGCATCGTCGACGACGAGGAGATCAAGGCCGAGCTGGCCGCCGCCGAGCCGTACGCCGAGTGGTTGAAGAACGTCGTGCACCTGGGGGACCTGCCCCCGCGCGAGCACGTGGTGCACACCCACGCCTCGGTGGCCCGCCGCCAGCAGACCTTCGGCTACACCGAGGAGGAGCTGCGCCTCATCCTCGCCCCGATGGCGCGCGCCGCCGCCGAGCCGATCGGCTCGATGGGCTCCGACACGCCCCTGGCGGTGCTCTCCGAGCGCCCGCGGCTGCTCTTCGACTACTTCACCCAGCTCTTCGCGCAGGTCACCAACCCGCCGCTGGACGCCATCCGCGAGGAGCTCGTCACCTCGCTGATCACCATCGCCGGCCCGCAGAAGAACTTCCTGGCCGGCACCCCGGCGCACTGCCACCAGCTCGTGCTGCCCTTCCCCGTCATCGACAACGACGAGCTCGCCAAGATCGTCCACATCGACCGGGACCGGCGGAACCCCGGGCGCACCACCCACACCGTCAAGGGCCTGTACCGCGTGGCCGGCGGCGGCGCGGAGCTGGCCCGGCGCATCGAGGAGATCCGCGCGGAGGTCTCGCGCGCCATCGCCGACGGCGCGGTGTTCGTGGTCCTCTCCGACCGCGACTCCACCGCCGAGCTGGCGCCCATCCCCTCCCTGCTGCTGACCAGCGCGGTGCACCACCACCTGGTGCGCCAGAAGCTGCGCACCCAGGTCGGCCTGGTCGTCGAGGCCGGCGACGTGCGCGAGGTGCACCACGTCGCGCTGCTCATCGGCTACGGCGCCGCCGCCATCAACCCGTACCTGGCGATGGAGACCGTCGAGGACCTCGCCCGCAACGGCGTGATCACCGGCGTGGACCCGCAGACCGCGGTGCGCAACCTCATCAAGGCCCTAGGCAAGGGCGTGCTGAAGGTGATGTCCAAGATGGGCATCTCCACCGTCGCCTCCTACCGCGGCGCGCAGGTCTTCGAGGCCCTGGGCCTGTCGCAGACCCTCGTCGACGAGTACTTCACCGCCACCACCTCCCGCCTGGGCGGGGTGGGCCTGGACGTGCTCGCCGAGGAGGTCGCCCGCCGGCACCGCCTGGCCTACCCCGTGGAGGGCCAGGAGCGCGCCCACCGCCGCCTGGAGACGGGCGGGGAGTACCAGTGGCGCCGCGAGGGCGAGCCGCACCTGTTCGACCCCGAGACCGTCTTCCAGCTGCAGCACTCCACCCGCCAGCGCAACGAGGCCCTCTTCCGCAAGTACACCTCCCGGGTGGACGAGCAGGCCGAGCGGCTGATGACCCTGCGCGGGCTGCTGCAGCTGAAGAAGGGCGTGCGCGAGCCCGTCCCGGTCGACGAGGTCGAGCCGGTCAGCGAGATCGTCAAGCGGTTCTCCACCGGCGCGATGAGCTACGGCTCCATCAGCCAGGAGGCCCACGAGGTCCTCGCGATCGCCATGAACCGCCTCGGCGCGCGCTCGAACTCCGGCGAGGGCGGCGAGGACGTCGAGCGGCTGTACGACCCCGAGAAGACCTCGAAGGTCAAGCAGATCGCCTCCGGCCGCTTCGGCGTGACGAGCAACTACCTCTCCTCGGCGACCGACCTGCAGATCAAGGTCGCCCAGGGCGCCAAGCCCGGCGAGGGCGGGCAGCTGCCCGGCCACAAGGTGTACCCGAACATCGCCAGGACGCGGCACTCCACGCCCGGCGTCGGGCTCATCTCGCCGCCGCCGCACCACGACATCTACTCCATCGAGGACCTCGCCCAGCTCATCCACGACCTGAAGAACTCCAACCCCGCGGCACGGGTGCACGTCAAGCTCGTGTCCGAGGTCGGCGTCGGCACGGTCGCCACCGGCGTGTCCAAGGCCAAGGCCGACGTGGTGCTCATCTCCGGGCACGACGGCGGCACCGGCGCGGCCCCGCTGACCAGCCTCAAGCACGCCGGCGGTCCCTGGGAGCTCGGCCTGGCCGAGACCCAGCAGACCCTGGTGGTCAACGGCCTGCGCGACCGCATCTCCGTGCAGGTCGACGGCCAGCTCAAGACCGGCCGCGACGTCGTCATCGCCGCCCTGCTGGGCGCGGAGGAGTTCGGCTTCGCCACCGCCCCGCTGGTCGTCTCCGGCTGCATCATGATGCGCGTGTGCCAGCTGGACACCTGCCCGGTGGGCGTGGCCACGCAGAACCCCGAGCTGCGCTCGCGGTTCAACGGCAAGGCCGAGTACCTGGTGACCTTCTTCGAGTACCTGGCGCAGGAGGTGCGCGAGTACCTCGCGCAGCTGGGCTTCCGGTCCCTGCAGGAGGCCGTGGGCCACGTCGAGGTCCTCGACAGCCGCCGCGCGGTGGCGCACTGGAAGGCCTCCGGGCTGGACCTGTCGCCGGTCCTGCACGCGCCCGCCGCGCCCGAGGGCACCGCGCTGCACCAGACGCAGACGCAGGACCACGCCCTGGAGAAGGCGCTGGACCACGTCCTCATCGAGCGCGCCGGCGCCGCCCTGCGCGACGGCACGCCGGTGAAGGTCGAGCTGCCGGTGCGCAACGTCAACCGCACCATCGGCACCCTGCTGGGCCACGAGGTCACCAGGGCCTGGGGCGAGGAGGGCCTGCCCGAGGGCACCATCGACGTGACGCTGACCGGTTCGGCGGGGCAGTCGCTGGGCGCCTTCGTGCCGCGCGGCATCACCCTGCGCCTGTTCGGCGACACCAACGACTACGTCGGCAAGGGCCTGTCCGGCGGCACCGTCGTGGTGCGCCCGGACCGCGCCACCGGCTCGCGCGAGCGCGACATCGTCGCCGGCAACGTCATCGGCTACGGCGCCACCTCGGGCCGGATCTTCCTGCGCGGGGAGGTCGGCGAGCGCTTCTGCGTGCGCAACTCCGGCGCCACCGCCGTCGTGGAGGGCGTGGGCGACCACGCGCTGGAGTACATGACCGGCGGTGAGGTCGTCGTCCTGGGCCGCACCGGGCGCAACGTCGCCGCGGGCATGTCCGGCGGCCTGGCCCACGTGCTGGACCTGAAGGTCTCCCGCGTCAACCGCGACATGGTCGACGTGGAGCCGATGGGCGACGAGGCGGCCGCGCGCGTGCACGACCTGCTCGTCGCCCACCGCGAGCACACCGACTCCACCGTCGCCGCCAAGCTGCTCGCCGACTGGGGGGCCGCGCGGCAGCGCTTCTCGACGATCGTCCCGCGGGACTACCGCCGCGTCCTGCAGGTCCGCGCCCAGGCCGTCAGCGACGGCCTGGAGCCGGACTCCGACGCCGTGCTGACCCGCATCATGGAGGCTTCTCATGGTTGATCCCCGGGGTTTCCTGAAGGTGCGCGAGCGCGAGCTGCCGCCGCGCCGCCCGGTGCCGCTGCGCCTGATGGACTGGCGCGAGGTGTACGACAAGCAGAGCGACGACGTCCTCCAGCGCCAGGCCGGGCGCTGCATGGACTGCGGCATCCCGTTCTGCCACAACGCCTGTCCGCTGGGGAACCTCATCCCCGAGTGGAACGACCTGGTCAGCCGCGGCGACTTCGCGCAGGCCTCCGAGCGGCTGCACGCCACGAACAACTTCCCGGAGTTCACCGGCAAGCTGTGCCCGGCGCCCTGCGAGTCGGCGTGCGTGCTGGGCATCAACCAGCCGCCGGTGACCATCAAGCAGGTCGAGGTGATGATCGCCGAGCACGCGGTCGACCTGGGCGGGCTGGAGCCGCGCCCGCCGGAGCGGCTGACCGGCAAGACCGTCGCCGTGGTCGGCTCCGGGCCCGCGGGCCTGGCCGCCGCCCAGCAGCTGACCCGCGCCGGGCACACCGTCGCCGTGTACGAGCGCGACGACAAGATCGGCGGGCTGATGCGCTACGGCATCCCCGAGTTCAAGATGGAGCGCTCCGTCCTGGACCGGCGCCTGGCCCAGATGGAGGCCGAGGGCACCCGCTTCCGCCCCGGCGTGGACATCGGCACCGACATCACCGGCGAGCAGCTGCGCGACCGGTACGACGCGGTCGTCGTCGCCACCGGCGCCACGCAGTGGCGCGACGTGGAGCTGCCCGGCCGCGAGCTGGCCGGCGTCCACCAGGCGATGGAGTACCTGCCGCCGACCAACCGGGTCGCGGTGGGCGAGCCGCGCCCGGAGGCCTACGTCGACGCCGCCGGCCTCGACGTGGTCATCATCGGCGGCGGCGACACCGGCTCGGACTGCTACGGCACCGCGCTGCGCCAGGGCGCCCGCTCGGTGACGCAGCTGGACATCTACCCCAAGGCCCCCGGCGAGCGCTCCGAGGAGGAGCCGTGGCCGACGATGCCCAAGGTGTTCAGCGTCTCCTCCTCGCACGAGGAGGGCGGCGAGCGGCGCTTCTCCGCCTCCTCCCAGGCCCTGGTCGGCGACGAACAGGGGCGCGTGAAGGCCCTGCGCGTCGTGGAGGTGCGCAAGGTCGACGGCGTCTGGACGCCCGTGGAGGGCAGCGAGCAGGACCTGCCGGCGCAGCTGGTGCTCCTGGCGATCGGCTTCTCCGGCCCCGAGCACGGCGACCTGGTGGGCCAGCTCGGCCTGGGCGCCGACGCGCGCACCCGCTTCACCCGCACCCCCGGCTACGCCACCGGCACCCCCGGCGTGTTCGTCGCCGGCGACGCCGGTCGCGGGCAGTCGCTCATCGTGTGGGCGATCGCCGAGGGCCGCGCCTGCGCGGCCGCGGTCGACGAGTACCTCATGGGCGAGACCGCCCTGCCCTCGCCGATCCGCGCCGACGCGGTCCCGCTGACCGCCTGAGACCGCGCCCTACCGGCCCCGCCCCACCGGCCCCGCCGCGCCCCCGCGGTCGCGCTCCGGACGGCCCGCGGCGTACGCCACCGTTAGGCGGCCGGCCCCGGCCGTCCTCCCTCTAC
>NZ_JBJLSG010000096.1:0-18546 GCF_050871925.1 Kineococcus gurbantunggutensis | reverse complement strand
CGCGGCGCGCCCCGCCCCCCCCCCCCCCCCCCCCCCCGCCCCCCCCCCCCGCCCCCCGCCGCCCCCCCCGCCCCCCCCGCCCCCGCCCCCCCCCCGGGCGCGCGGCCTAGGATCGCGCCCGTGAGCACCGAGGCGAGCACCGCGAGCACCGGCGCGGGCGCGCTGCCGCGCAGCGCCCCCTCCGCCCTGGGCGTCGACGCGCGCGGCGTCGACGCCTTCCTCGACGCCGTCGAGGCCGCCGCCGGCGTGGAGCTGCACTCCCTGGCCGTGCTGCACCGTGGCGCCGTCGTCGCCGAGGGCTGGTGGGCGCCCTACGCGCCCGAGCGCCTGCACCTGCTGTACTCGGTGAGCAAGAGCTTCACCGTCACCGCCCTGGGCCTGGCGGTGGCCGAGGGGCTGGTGGACCTGGACTCCACGGTGCTCTCGCACTTCCCGGAGCTGGACGGCGACGTCACCGACGAGCGCGCCCGCTCGATCACCCTGCGCCACGTCGCGGCCATGGCCAGCGGCCACCGCGGCGAGACCATCGGCGACGCGAGCGCCGACGAGAGCGGCGACGTGGTGCGCGGCTTCCTGCGCCTGCCGCCGGAGGAGGAGCCGGGCTCGACCTTCGCGTACAACCAGCCGTGCACCTTCGCGCTCTCGGCGGTGGTGCAGCGCGCGGCCGGCACGACGCTGACGCGGTACCTGCGCCCGCGCCTGCTGGACCCGCTGGGCATCGGCGAGACCGCTTGGACCACCGACGGGCGCGGGCGCGAGATCGGCTTCTCCGGCCTGCACGCCACCACCGACGCCCTGGCCAAGCTGGGCCAGCTGCACCTGCAGCGCGGCCGCTGGGGCGGGGTGCGGCTGCTGCCCGAGGCGTGGGTGGAGCAGGTGGGCCGCGCCCACGTGGACACCACCGCCGGGCAGGACAAGCCGGACTCCCGGCTGGGCTACGGCTACCAGTTCTGGCCCTCGCGGCACGGGTACCGCGCCGACGGCGCCTACGGGCAGTTCGCCCTGGTGCTGCCCGAGCAGGACGCCGTCGTGGCGATCACCGGGCAGACGAGCACCACGCAGGTGCTGCTGGACGCGGTGTGGGAGCACCTGGTGCCGGCGCTGTCCGGCCCGGCGCTGCCGCCCGGCGCCGCCCGGCACGACGCCGCCCTGGCCGCGCGCCTGGCCGCCCTGGAGCTGCCCGGCCCGCGCGGGCACGGCACCGCGCCGCTGCGGCCCGCGGTCCTGCGGGCCCTGCCCGGCGCCGCGCAGCTGACCGGCGCGCGCCTGGAGCGCACCGGCGAGGACGCCGCCGCGGACGGCACCGGCTGGCGCCTGGTCCTGGAGGGCCGGGACGGCGAGGTGGCCGCCGACCTCGGCCCGGGCTGGACGGGCACCGGGGCGCTGGCGGTGAGCTGGGCGCCGGCGGGGCGCACGGCGCTGCGCGCCGACGTGGTGTTCGTGGAGACCCCGCACCGCCTGCTGCTGCACCTGGACCCCGCCGCCGGCTCCGTGCGCGGCGCGTGGTGCACTGAGCCGCTGCACGCCCCGCCGCTGCACCTGCTGCGCGCGCCGCGCGAGCCCTGAGCCACCCCGGTAGCGGTCCGCGCCGCGGGGTGCTGCACTGTGGGACCGCCCCCTCGACTTCAACCGCGAAGGTCAGAACCGGAGCAGTGACCCGCCACCACGCCCCCGCGCCCCCGCGCGCCCCCCGCCCGGGGGGTGCCCGGTGATCGGCTACCTGCGCGGCAACTCCGGCGTCGTGCTGGACGCCCTGGCCCAGCACGTCGTGCTCGCCGTCGTGCCCCTCGTGCTCGGCGCGCTGCTGTCGCTGCCCGTGGGGTACCTGGGCGTGCGCTTCCCGCGGCTGTACCAGCCGCTCATGGGCGCGGCGGGCGTCATCTACGCGATCCCGTCGCTGGCGGTGTTCGTGACGCTGCCGTACCTGCTGGGCACCCGGATCCTGTCGCCGGTGAACATCGTGGTGGCGCTGACGGTCTACACGCTGGCGCTGATGGCGCGCACGGTGGCCGACGGGCTGCGCTCGGTGGACCCGGCGCTGACGGAGGCGGCCACCGCCATGGGCTACCGGCGCACCCGGCGGCTGCTGGAGGTGGAGCTGCCGTTGGCGCTGCCGGTGGTGCTGGCGGGGGCGCGCGTGGCCGCGGTGTCCAACATCAGCCTGGTCAGCGTGGGCGCCCTCATCGGCGTGGGCGGCCTGGGGGCGCTGTTCACGCGCGGCTTCCAGCTGTTCTACACCGCCCCGATCCTCGTGGGCATCGTGCTGACGCTGCTGCTGGCGGGCGCGGCCGACCTGCTGCTGGTGCTGCTGCAGCGCCGGGTGACGCCGTGGGCGCGCGCCTCGGCGGGGAGGGGCTGACCCGTGGACGAGACGCCGTACCTGCTGGACCCCGCCCGCTGGAGCGGGCCGGGCTCCATCCCGGCCCTGACGCTGGAGCACCTGGGCTACACGGGCCTGGCGCTGCTGCTGGGCGTGCTGATCGCCTTCCCGCTGGGCCTGCTCATCGGGCACACCGGACGGGGGGCGTTCCTGGCCGTCAACGCCGGCAACGCCGGCCGGGCCCTGCCCACCCTGGGCCTGCTCATCCTGCTGGTGACGGTGATGGACCGCCTGGACGCGGTGCCCGTCCTGATCACCCTGGTGGTGCTCGTCGTCCCGCCGATCCTCACCTCCACCTACGCCGGGCTGCGCTCGGTGGACCGCGCCGCCGTGGACGCCGCGCGCGGCATGGGCATGCGCCCGTTGCAGGTGCTCTTCGGCGTGGAGGTGCCCATGGCGATGCCGCTGCTCTTCAGCGGCCTGCGCGCGGCGACCCTGCAGGTGGTGGCCACCGCCACGGTGGCCGCCTACGTCGGCCTGGGCGGGCTGGGCCGCCTGCTCATCGACGGCCTGGCCGTCAACGACTACGGTCGCGTGGTCGCCGGCGCGGTCGTGGTGGCCGTCCTGGCGATCGTGCTGGACCTGCTGCTGGGCCTCGTGCAGCGGCTCGTCGTGCCCCGCGGGGTCAGCGGGCGCCGGCTGCGCGGCGCGCGCGGCGAGCGCCCGCCCACCCCGGCCAAGTCCCGCCTCGACGCCGACCCGGCGTGAGGCCCAACGGAAGGACCCACCCGTGAAGCGCAGGACACTGCTGACGACCGCCCTGGCCTCGGGGGCCGGACTGAGCCTCGCGGCCTGCGGCGCGGGGGAGGACCCCCTGGCGGCCGGGACGCCCTCGGGCGGCTCCTCCTCGACGTCCGCGGTGATCGTCGGGTCGGCGAACTTCCCCGAGAGCGAGCTGCTGGCGGAGATGTACGCGCAGGTGCTCGAGGGCGCCGGCGTGCAGGTGCAGCGCAAGCTCGGCATCGGCGCGCGCGAGCTGTACCTGCGCGCGCTGCAGGACGGCTCGATCGACCTGATCCCGGAGTACAACGGCGCGCTGCTGGCCGCCCTGGTCGAGGGCGGGGCGCCGGAGGGCGTGAGCACCTCCGAGCAGGTCTACGACGCGCTGCAGGACGTGCTGCCCGAGGGCACCGAGGTGCTGGAGCAGTCCGCGGCCGAGAACAAGGACAGCCTGTCGGTGACCGCCGCGACCGCGCAGCGGTACTCCCTGGCGAGCATCGCGGACCTGGCCCCGGTGGCCGGTGAGCTCGTCGCCGGCGGCGCCCCGGAGTTCGCCGAGCGCTACCAGGGCCTGGTGGGCCTGCGCGAGGTGTACGGGGTGGAGTTCCAGCAGTACCGGCCGCTGGACGTCGGTGGCCCGCTGACGGTGCAGGCGCTGGTCAACGGCGACATCGCCGTGGCCAACATCTTCACCACGGACTCCTCGATCCAGACCAACGGCTTCGTGGTGCTGCAGGACCCGCAGAACCTCTTCCTGGCCGAGAACGTCCTGCCGCTGATCAGCTCGGCCAAGAACACCCCGGCGATCACCGAGGCGCTCAACGCGTTCTCCGCGACCCTGACCACGGAGAAGCTCACGCAGTACCTCGCGCGCGTGCAGGTGGACAAGCAGACCAGCGCCGAGGTGGCGAAGGCGTACCTGGCCGACAACCCCGTCGGCTGAGCCGCCCCGCACGCACCGACGGCCCGGCCCCGCGCAGCGCGGGAGCCGGACCGTCGGTGCGTGCGGGCACCGCTGCGCTCAGTCCTCGGGCACCAGCCACACCGCGCCCAGCGGCGGCACGCGCAGCGCCGCGGACTGCGCGCGGCCGTTCCAGGAGGGGCCGTCGGCGACCAGCGTGCCGCCGTTCACCACGCCGGAGCCGCCGAAGCGCTCGGCGTCGGTGCTCAGGACCTCCTTCCAGCGGCCCGGCTGCGGCAGCCCGACCCGGAAGTCCTCGTAGGGCCCGCCGGAGAAGTTCACGACCACGACCAGCGGGCGGCCGTCGGCGGAGCGGCGCACGAAGGAGATGAGGTTGCGCTGGTTGTCGCCGCCGTCGATCCACTCGAAGCCCTCGGGGGAGAAGTCCTGCTCCCACAGCTCCGGGTGGGCCTTGTAGAGGGCGTTGAGCTCCTTGACCAGCTCGTGCAGGCCCTTGTGCCAGGGGGTGTCCAGCAGCCACCAGTCCAGCGAGCGGGCCTCGGACCACTCGGCCTCCTGGCCGATCTCGGAACCCATGAAGAGCAGCTGCTTGCCGGGGTGGGACCACATGTACGCCAGGTAGGCGCGCACGGTGGCGAGCTGCTGCCAGCGGTCGCCGGGCATCTTGCGCAGCAGCGAGCCCTTGCCGTGCACGACCTCGTCGTGGGAGATCGGCAGGCAGAACTTCTCGCTGAAGGCGTACACCAGGCTGAACGTCAGCTCGCCGTGGTGGTACTGCCGGTACATGGGGTCCTGCGCGACGTAGGCGAGGGTGTCGTGCATCCAGCCCATGTTCCACTTCAGGCCGAAGCCGAGGCCGCCGCCGCTGGTGGGGGCGGTCACGCCGGGGAACGCGGTGGACTCCTCGGCGATCATCATGATGCCGGGGGTGCGCTTGTAGGCGGTGGCGTTGGCCTCCTGCAGGAAGGCGATGGCCTCCAGGTTCTCCCGGCCGCCGTACTGGTTGGGCAGCCACTGCCCCTCGGCGCGGGAGTAGTCCAGGTACAGCATCGAGGCGACGGCGTCCACGCGCAGGCCGTCGGCGTGGAACTCCTCCAGCCAGTACAGCCCGGAGGCGACGAGGAAGTTGCGCACCTCGCTGCGCCCGAAGTCGAAGACGTACGTGCCCCAGTCCATCTGCTCGCCGCGGCGCGGGTCCGGGTGCTCGTACAGCGCGGTGCCGTCGAAGCGGGCCAGGGCGAACTCGTCCTTGGGGAAGTGCCCGGGCACCCAGTCGATGATGACGCCGATGCCGGCCTGGTGCAGGCGGTCGATGAGGTGGCGCAGCTCGTCGGGGGAGCCCCAGCGGGAGGTGGGCGCGAAGTAGGAGGTCACCTGGTAGCCCCAGGAGCCGCCGAAGGGGTGCTCCATGACGGGCAGGAACTCCACGTGCGTGAAGCCGGCCTCGGTGACGTAGGCGACGAGCTCGTCGGCCAGCTCCGCGTAGCCCAGGCCCTGGCGCCAGGAGCCCAGGTGCACCTCGTAGATCGAGATCGGCCCGGCGTGCGGGTCGGTGGTCGCGCGGCGCTCCAGCCAGTCCGCGTCGCCCCACTCGTAGCCGGACTCGGCCACCACCGAGGCGGTGGCCGGGGGCACCTCGGTGGCGCGGGCCATCGGGTCGGCCTTCTGCCGCCAGTGCCCGTCCTGGCCGAGGATCTCGAACTTGTAGCGCGAGCCGGCGCCCACGCCGGGCACGAAGACCTCCCAGACCCCGGAGGAGCCCAGCGAGCGCATGGAGTCGGTGCGGCCGTTCCAGTGGTTGTGGTCGCCGACGACGCGCACGGCCTGCGCCGAGGGCGCCCACACCGCGAAGGAGGTGCCGTCCACCGGGCCCAGCGGGCCGTCCCAGTGGCGCACGTGCGCGCCCAGGACGTTCCACAGCTCCTCGTGGCGGCCCTCGCCGATCAGGTGCAGGTCGACCTGCCCCACGGTGGGCAGGAAGCGGTACGGGTCGTCCACCACGTGCGGCTCGCCGTCGGCGTAGACCACCTCCAGGCGGTAGTCGCCGACGGTGCCGCCCGGGTGCACCCCGGCCCAGACGCCGTCGTGCTCGTGGACCAGCCCGACGCGCCCGCCGTCCTGCGTGAGGACGGTGACGGAGGAGGCGAACGGCTTCAGCGCCCGGTAGGTGACGCCGCCGTCGTGCGGGTGCGCGCCGAGCACCGAGTGCGGCGACCAGTGGGACCCGGTGGCGACCTTGGCGAGGTCGTCGGCGTCCACGGGACGGGGGGTGGCGGCTTCGCTCGACATGGGCTCCAGTCTCCGGTCGGGGGGGCCCGCTCGCGCGTCGAGACGGGCCCGGTGTTCTCGGGTGCGCCGGGACCGGGAGGTCCCGGCGCCGGGGTCAGGAGGTGAGGCGGTGGACCGCGCCGAGCGGGATGCGGACCCAGTCGGGGCGGTTGCGGGCCTCGTAGACCACCTCGTACAGGGCCTTGTCCAGCTCCAGGGCCGCCAGCAGCGTCTGCGCCGCCGACCCCGGCACCCGCGGGTCCACGCCGGTGCCCTCGGCGTAGGAGGCCAGGAACGCCTCGCGGCACTGCGCCGCCCAGGCCGCCGCGGCCTCCTCCCCGCCGCTGCGCGCACCGGCGGAGGCGGCGTAGTCGAAGGAGCGCAGCATGCCCGCCACGTCGCGCAGCGCCAGGTCCGGCACGCTGCGCTCGGCCAGGGGGCGCAGCGGCTCGCCCTCGAAGTCCAGCAGCACCCAGCCGCGCGAGGCCGAGTGCAGCACCTGGCCCAGGTGGTAGTCGCCGTGCACGCGCTGCAGGTCCGGCGCGCCGGTGACGCCGCGCACGGCCTCCACGCGAGCGGTGGCCGCCGCGGCGACCGCCTCCAGCTGCGGCACCGCCGCGCACGCCCACGCCACCCGGGCCGCCAGGCCGTCGGCCAGCGCCGCCAGCCGCTCCGGCGTGGCCGGCTCGGTGGGCAGCTCCCGGGCCAGCACCGCGTGCACCTCGGCGGTGGCCGCGCCCAGCTCGCCGGCCTCGGCCGCGAAGCCGCGCCCGGCCTCCACGGCGGCGGTGGCCACCCGCCAGGCGTCCTGGGAGCCGGCGAGGAACTCCGTCAGGTGCGCCAGGTGGCCGTGGGCGGTGCTGCCGTCGGGGGCGGTCCACTGCCCGTCCACCCAGCCGGCCGGGCGCGGCACGCGCTCGCACCCGGCGCCGGCCAGGGCGGTCTGCACCACCACGTCGGGGTTGTCCCCGGCGTTGAGGACGCGGAACACCTTGGCGATGAGCGGGACCTCCTGCGAGCCCTGCGGGGCGCCGACCACGATGGAGGTGTTGGACTGCTCGCCGCCCAGGACCTTCGTCACCGCCCCGGCGGGCACCGGCAGGCCGCCGTCGGCGCTGGTGCCGTGCACGCCGAAGGCGGGCGAGCCGGCGCCCTCCTCGGCGGCGACGAGGGTGAGCAGCGCCCGGGTGAAGGTGGGGTCGTGCGGGCCGTCGTAGACCCACGCCCGCGCCCCGTCGACGTCGGGCAGGTGCCCCACGAGCGCGGCGGCCAGGGACTCGTCGGGGGCGTGGCGCACGGTCAGGGGCACGGCGTACACGGTGCTCTCCGCCGCCCCCTCCGGGCCGGTGCGCACGGTGAGGGCGACGAGCTGGGCGACGCCGGCCTCGTCCAGCGGGGTGCGCTCCAGGCGCTGCAGGCGCACCTCGGCGCCCTTGTGGGCGAACCAGCGCTGGCGCGGGGCCCACTGCAGCAGCAGCTCGGCCAGCGCCGCGTCCGAGGCGGGGTCCGTGGCGACGGGGCCGGTCACGAGCCACCTCCGAGCTTGAGCCAGTAGAAACCTCGCGGCCCGAGCGTGACCGTCAGGCCGCCCTCGGCGTCCACGTCGGGGAAGGCGGCGCCGCCGAACAGGTCGCGCACGCTGGCCCCGCCCTGCCCGGGCACGCGCAGCACCGCGGACTGGGCGTGGTCGGAGAGGTTGTTCACGCACAGCACCGTCTCGCCCTCCTGCTCCTGGGAGGGCTCCAGGACGCGCAGGAACGCCAGCACCGAGGCGTTGCTGCAGTACCCCTCCTCGGGGCGCAGCGGCGCGGCGCCGACCGCGGCCTCCAGGGACGCGTCCACCGCGGTGGTGCCCTCCTCGGGGCGGCGCGGGGTCAGCGGCACGTAGCGGCCCAGGCCGAAGGCGGGGTGGCGCCGGCGCACCGCCAGGACGTTGCGCACCCAGTGCAGCAGCGAGCTGCCCGTCGCCAGCTGCGCCTCGACGTTGACCGACTGGTAGTTGTAGACCAGCGACTGGATCGTCGGCAGGTACAGCTTGCCGGGGTCGGCGGAGGAGAAGCCGGCGTTGCGGTCCGGCGTCCACTGCATCGGCGTGCGCACCGCGTCGCGGTCGTCGAGCCAGATGTTGTCGCCCATGCCGATCTCGTCGCCGTAGTACAGGCACGGGCTGCCCGGCAGCGAGAGCACCATCGCGTGGATGAGCTCGATCTCCGGGCGGGAGTTGTCCAGCAGCGGCGCCAGGCGGCGGCGGATGCCGATGTTGGCGCGCATGCGCGGGTCGGGGGCGTACCAGCCGTACATGGCGGCGCGCTCCTCGGTGGTGACCATCTCCAGCGTCAGCTCGTCGTGGTTGCGCAGGAACGTGCCCCACTGCCCGCTGGAGACCGGGATCTCCGGGGTCGCCGAGAGGATGTCGATGATCGGCGTGGCCTTGCCCTCGCGCATCGCGTAGTACAGGCGCGGCATGACGGGGAAGTGGAAGCACATGTGGCACTCCGGCTCCTCCTCGGTGCCGAAGTACTCCACGACGTCGAAGGGCCACTGGTTGGCCTCGGCCAGCAGCACCCGGCCCGGGTACTCGTCGTCCACCATCCTGCGCAGCCGCCTGAGGAACTGGTGGGTCGCCGGCAGGTTCTCGCCGTTGGTGCCCTCCTCCTCGTACAGGTAGGGGACCGCGTCCAGGCGGAAGCCGTCGATGCCCATGTCCATCCAGAAGCGGACGGTGTCGAACATCGCCTCCTCGACGGCCGGGTTGTCGAAGTTCAGGTCCGGCTGGTGGGAGAAGAAGCGGTGCCAGAAGTACTGCCGGCGCACCGGGTCGAACGTCCAGTTCGACGTCTCGGTGTCGACGAAGATGATGCGCGCCTCGGAGTACTTCTCGTCGGTGTCGCTCCAGACGTAGAAGTCGCCGTAGGGGCCGTCGGGGTCCGAGCGGCTGGCCTGGAACCACGGGTGCTGGTCGCTGGTGTGGTTCATCACCAGGTCGATGATGATCCGGATGCCGCGCTGGTGGGCCTCCTGCACCAGGCGCTGGAACTCCGGCAGCGTGCCGAACTCCGGCAGCACCGCGTTGTAGTCGGAGATGTCGTACCCGCCGTCGCGCAGCGGCGAGGCGAAGAACGGCGGCAGCCACAGGCAGTCCACGCCGAGCCACTGCAGGTAGTCCAGGCGGCTGGTCAGGCCGGAGAAGTCACCGGTGCCCGAGCCGTTGGAGTCCGAGAAGGCGCGCACCAGCGCCTCGTAGAAGACGGCGGTCTTGTACCACTGCGGGTCGTTCTTCAGACCGGGACCGGCGATGTGCAGGTTCTCCACGTCAGCCCCCCGTCCCGTGCGGCAGGACGTGGAACACGTGCGCGGGCTCCACGTACGGGTCCAGGCGCACGTAGTCGTGCTCGCCCCACTCGTAGGTGGCGCCGGTCAGCTCGTCGCGCACGGTGAAGCGCTCCCACCACTGCCGCCCGAGCGCGGCCATGTCCAGGTGCACGGTCGTCTCGCGGGTGGCGTGCGGGTCCAGGTTCACCACGACGATCAGCAGGTCCTCGGTGCCGTCGGGCGCCACGCGCCGGCGGGAGAAGGCCAGGACGTTCTCGTCGTCGCAGTGGTGGAACGTCGTGCCGCGCATCTCCTGCAGCGCCGGGTGGGCGCGGCGCACCTCGTTCAGGCGCGTCAGGTACGGCGCCAGGCTCCAGCCCTCGGCCTCCGCGCGAGCCCAGTCGCGCGGGCGGAACTGGTACTTCTCGTTGTCCAGCTGCTCCTCGGCGCCCGGGCGCGCGGCGTGCTCGACGAGCTCGTAGCCGGAGTAGATCCCCCACGACGGGCTGAGCAGCGCGGCCAGCACGGCGCGCAGCTTGAACACCGGCGGGCCGCCGTACTGCATGGTGGGGGTGAGGATGTCGTGGGTGGTGGGCCAGAAGCTGGGCCGCATGTAGTGCGCGGACTCGCCGGTGAGCTGCTCGAGGTACTCGCGGACCTCCCAGCCGGCGTTGCGCCAGGCGAAGTACGAGTACGACTGCTGGAAGCCCACCTTGGCCAGGGTGTGCATCATCGCCGGGCGCGTGAAGGCCTCCGAGAGCCAGACGACCTCGGGGTGCTCGCGGCGCACCTCGCCGATGAGCCACTCCCAGAACTCCACCGGCTTGGTGTGCGGGTTGTCCACGCGGAAGCAGGTGACGCCGTGCTCGATCCACACGTCCACGACCCGCTTGACCTCGGCGTAGATGCCCTCGGGGTCGTTGTCGAAGTTCAGCGGGTAGATGTCCTGGTATTTCTTCGGCGGGTTCTCCGCGTAGGCGATGCTGCCGTCGGCGCGGGTGGTGAACCACTCGGGGTGCTCGGTGACCCACGGGTGGTCCGGGGCGCACTGCAGCGCCAGGTCCAGCGCGACCTCCAGGCCCAGCTCCTTCGCCCGGGCCACGAAGAAGTCGAAGTCCTCGAAGGTGCCCAGCTCGGGGTGGATCGCGTCGTGCCCGCCCTCGGCGGCGCCGATCGCGTACGGCGAGCCGGGGTCCAGCGGCCCGGCGTTCAGCGTGTTGTTCGGCCCCTTGCGGTTCGTGCGCCCGATGGGGTGGACGGGCGTCAGGTACGCGATGTCGAAGCCCATCGCGGCGATCGCGGGCAGGCGCTCGGCGGCGGTGCGGAAGGTGCCGGACACCCACCGCCCGGCCTCCTCGTCGTAGTGCGCCCCCTCGGAGCGGGGGAAGAACTCGTACCAGCTGCTGAAGGCGGCCAGGCGGCGCTCCACGCGCAGCGGCAGCGCGGGGGAGGGCGAGACCAGCTCGCGCAGCGGCAGCCGCTCCAGCGCGGCGCGCACCTCGGCGGAGGTGCCGGCGGCCAGCCGCTCGCCGTCGCCCAGCGCCGTGTCGCGCAGCCGGTTCGCGGCGGCGTGCAGCGCGCCGGCGCCCTCGGCGTCGCGGCCGGGCAGGTCGGCGGCGCGCTCCAGCAGGCGCGCGCCCTCCTCCAGCATCAGCGCCACGTCCACGCCGGCGCCGACCTTGATGGTGGCGTCGTGGTCCCAGGTGCCGTACGGGTCGGACCAGCCGTCCACCCGCACCGCCCAGTCGCCCTCGGCGTCGGGCACCAGGACGGCCGCGTAGGAGTCCTTGCCGGCGTTGGTGAGCGTCATCCGGGCGCTGGGCCCGTCCGAGCCGTCCGGGCGCACCAGCACCGCGGTCGCCGCGACGGCGTCGTGGCCCTCGCGGAAGACGGTGGCCGTCACCGGGACGAGCTCGCCCACGGCCGCCTTGGACGGCCAGCGGCCCGCGTCCACGGCCGGGGCGACGTCGAGGACGGGGATGCGGCCCACCACCGGCCGGGTGCTGCCCGGCGCCGGCGTGCTGCGCACCTGGAGGGTGTCCGCGTGCTGGGCCGCGGGGGCACCGGCCCCGCGCGTCGTCGGCTGCTCCTCAGTCGTCACGTGCGGCAACCTACCGACGGCGGGCGGAGGTGTCGCGCGGTGAGCACGGCGCCCCGGCGCGCCCCCCGGCGCACCCCCCGGCGCGCCCCCCGGCGCACCCCCCGGCGCGCCCCCCGGCGCACCCCCCGGCGCGCCCGCGGCCCGGCCTCGCGCGCTCACCTGTCGGGGAGGTGCCCGCGCGGCTACTGTCGCGTGCGTGAGAGCCATCCGACGCTTCACCGTCCGCACCGTGCTCCCCGCCCCGCTGGCCCCCCTCGGCGAGCTGTCCAGCAACCTGCGCTGGTCCTGGCACGAGCCCACCCGCGCCCTGTTCGAGTCCATGGACCCGGCCGCGTGGGCGGCGGTGCACCGCGAGCCCGGCGCCCTGCTCGGTGCCCTGAGCACCGAGCGGCTGGACGCGCTGGCCGCCGACGCGGACTTCGTGCAGCGCGTGCGGGAGGCGGCCGCGGACCTGCGCGCGTACCTGCAGCGGCCCGGCTGGTACGCCTCCCTGGGCCCGGACGCGCCCGCCTCCATCGCCTACTTCTCGATGGAGTTCGGCATCACCGGCGCCCTGCCGCAGTACTCGGGGGGCCTGGGCATCCTCGCCGGCGACCACCTGAAGTCCGCCAGCGACCTGGCCGTGCCCGTCGTGGGCGTCGGGCTCTTCTACGCCACCGGCTACTTCAAGCAGTCCCTCTCGCGCGACGGCTGGCAGCAGGAGACGTACCCGGTGCTGGACCCGGCGGGCCTGCCGCTGGCCCTGCTGCGCGAGGCCGACGGCAGCCCGGCGAAGGTGTCGGTGGACCTGCCCGGCGGCCGGCGCCTGGTGGCGCAGGTGTGGAAGGCGCAGGTCGGCCGGGTGCCCCTGCTGCTGATGGACTCCGACGTGGAGGAGAACGACGAGGCCGCCCGCGGGGTGACCGACCGCCTGTACGGCGGCGGCGGCGAGCACCGGCTGCAGCAGGAGCTGCTGTGCGGGGTGGGCGGCGTGCGCGCGCTGCGGCTGTGGTCGCGCCTGACCGGCGCGCCGGAGCCGGAGGTGTACCACACCAACGAGGGGCACGCCGGCTTCCTGGGCGTGGAGCGCATCCGCGAGCACGTCGAGCGCGGCCTGGGCTTCGAGGAGGCGCTGGAGGCGGTGCGCGCGGCGACGGTGTTCACCACGCACACCCCCGTGCCCGCCGGCATCGACCGCTTCGGGCGCGACCAGATCGAGCTGTACTTCGGCCCGGACAACCCGCTGCCCGGCGTGCCCGTCGAGCGCGTCCTGGCCCTGGGCGCGGAGGACTACGACGGCGGCGACCCCGGCGTGTTCAACATGGCCGTCATGGGCCTGCGGCTGGCGCAGCGCGCCAACGGCGTCTCCCGGCTGCACGGCGCGGTCAGCCGCGGCATGTTCGACGGGCTGTGGCCCGGCTTCGACGACCCCGAGGTGCCGATCACGTCCATCACCAACGGCGTGCACGCCCCGACCTGGGTGGCCCCGGAGGTGCTGGAGATGGGCCGGCGCTACATCGGCCCGCAGCTGCCGCGCGAGGGGCAGGGCTTCGAGAAGGTCGACCAGGTGCCCGACGAGGAGATCTGGCGCACCCGCCGCCTGCTGCGCGGCCGGCTCGTGGAGGACGCCCGCCGCCGGCTGAGGCTGTCCTGGCTGCAGCGCGGCGCCTCGGAGGCGGAGCTGTCCTGGACCAAGGACGTCCTGGACCCCGACGTGCTCACCATCGGCTTCGCCCGCCGGGTGCCCACCTACAAGCGCCTGACCCTCATGCTGCGCGACCCCGAGCGGCTGAAGTCCCTGCTGCTGCACCCGCAGCGGCCCGTGCAGCTCGTCATCGCCGGCAAGTCCCACCCGGCCGACGAGACCGGCAAGCGGCTGATCCAGCAGATGGTGCGCTTCGCCGACGACCCCGCGGTGCGCCACCGCATCGTCTTCCTGCCCAACTACGACATCACCATGGCGCTGCAGCTCTACCCCGGCTGCGACGTGTGGCTGAACAACCCGCTGCGCCCCTTCGAGGCGTGCGGCACCTCCGGCATGAAGGCCGCCCTCAACGGCGGGCTGAACCTGTCGATCCTCGACGGCTGGTGGGACGAGTGGTACGACGGCGGCAACGGCTGGGCGATCCCCACCGCCGACGGCGTGGACGACCCCGAGCGCCGCGACGACCTCGAGGCTGCCGCGCTGTACGACCTGATCGAGAACTCGGTGGCGGCGCGCTTCTACGACCGCGACGAGCGCGGCCTGCCGGCGCGCTGGCTGGAGATGGTGCGCCACACCCTGGCCTCGCTGGGCCCGAAGGTCCTCGCCAGCCGCATGGTCACCGACTACGTGCAGCAGCTGTACGTGCCGGCCGCGCGCGCCGGGCGGGCGGCGACCGCCTCCGACGCGGCGGTGGCCCGGGAGCTGGCGCGCTGGAAGCAGCAGGTGCGCTCCTCCTGGCCGGGCGTGCGGGTGGACCACGCGGAGTCCTCCGGCGTGGGCGACTCCGCGCAGGTCGGCGACGTGCTGCACGTGCGCGCCTTCGTCGCGCTGGGGGAGCTGGCCCCCGGCGACGTGGAGGTGCAGGTCGTGCACGGGCGCGTCAGCGACTCCGACGAGCTGACCGCCTCCGGCGTGGTGCCGCTGCGCCACGCCGAGGACTTCGGCGACGGCCGGCACCGCTACGAGGGCGAGCTGCCGCTGCGGCAGACCGGCCCGTTCGGCTACACGGTGCGCGTGCTGCCCCGCCACGAGGGCCTGGCCGCGCCCGCCGAGCTGGGCCTGGTCGCCAACGCCTGAGGCGCGCGGCCCGGCGCCCGGGGGCGCGCGGCGGTGCCGGGGCGCGCCCCGGCACCGCCGTCGCGCGGGGTGCCGGGGGCGCGGGCGCGCTCAGGGCTCGATGTTCGCCATGACGTGCTTGACGCGGGTGTAGTCCTCGAACCCGTACACCGACAGGTCCTTGCCGTAGCCGGAGGACTTGAACCCCCCGTGCGGCATCTCCGCCACCAGCGGGATGTGCGTGTTGATCCACACGCAGCCGAAGTCCAGGGCGGCCGAGGTCCGCATCGCCCGGCCGAAGTCCCGCGTCCACACGCTGGAGGCCAGCCCGTAGCGCGTGCCGTTGGCCCAGGCCAGCGCCTGCTCCTCGTCGCCGAAGCGCTGCACCGTGATGACGGGGCCGAAGATCTCCTCCTGCACGGCCTCGTCGTCCTGGCGCAGGCCCGCCACGACGGTGGGCCGGTAGTAGAACCCGTCGGCCAGCTCCCCGCCGGCGCGCTCGCCGCCGGCGACCAGCTCCGCGTGGTCGGGCAGGCGCTCGACGAACCCGGACACGTGCGCCAGCTGGCGGGCGCTGTTGACCGGGCCCAGGTCGGTGCCCTCCGCGTGCGGCAGGCCGACGGCGGTGCCGCGCGCCCGCTCGGCCAGGGCGGCGACGAGGTCGTCGTGCACGCGCGGGGCGGCCAGCACGCGGGTGGCGGCGGTGCAGTCCTGCCCGGCGTTGAAGTACCCCGCGGCGGCGATGGCCCCGGCGGCCGCCTCGACGTCGGCGTCGTCGAAGACGATCACCGGCGCCTTGCCGCCCAGCTCCAGGTGCACGCGCTTGACGTCGCGGGCGGCGGAGGCGGCCACCTCCGCCCCGGCGCGCACGGAACCGGTGATGGCCACCAGCTGCGGCACGGGGTGCTCCACCAGGGCGCGGCCGGTGCCGCGGTCGCCGCACACGACGTTGAGCACGCCCGGGGGCAGCACCTCGCCGGCCACCTGCGCCAGCAGCACCGTGGAGGCCGGGGTGGTGTCCGAGGGCTTGAGCACCACCGTGTTGCCCGCGGCCAGCGCCGGGGCGATCTTCCACACCGCCATCATCAGCGGGTAGTTCCACGGGGTGACCTGCCCGACCACGCCGATCGGCTCCCGGCGCACCCAGGAGGTGTGCCCGGCCAGGTACTCCCCGGCGGCGCGGCCCTCCAGCACCCGCGCGGCGCCGGCGAAGAAGCGCAGCTGGTCCACCGCCGGCGGCAGCTCCTCGGTGCGGGTGAGCGCGACCGGCTTGCCGGTGTTCTCCACCTCCGCGGCGACGAACTCCTCGGCGCGCTCCTCCACCGCGTCGGCCAGGGCCAGCAGGGCCTTCTGCCGCTCGGCCGGGGTGGTGCGCCGCCAGGAGGTGGACGCGCGCGAGGCGGCGGCGTACGCGGCGTCCACGTCGCGCGCCGAGGACAGCGGCGCGGTGGCGTACACCCGCCCGGTGGAGGGGTCGACGACCTCGGTGGTGCGCCCGTCGGCGGCCGGCACGGCCTCGCCGCCCACGACGTTGTGCAGGTGCCTCACTCCGCGAACTCCTCTCGTGCCCCGCCCGCAGCCGCGGCGGTGCCTGCGGCGGCCGGGGCGGCCGCCGCGGTGGTCTGCGCGGGGGGCTCCCCGTCGCAGCCGCGGGGCAGGGTGTCCCCGCGGAAGAACGCCGGGCGCAGCACCCGCTGCACCACCATGACGACGGCGCCGAGGACGAGGATGCCCGTGCCGAGCAGGAAGACCAACCCCACCCCGAACAGCTCCGAGCCCGAGCCGAACGAGGGGTCCATCGAGTCCACGGAGGTCTGCACGAAGAACGCCAGCAGCAGGACCCCGCCGGCCCCCGGCGCCAGGCACGTGGTCAGGAACCGGCGGGCGCTGCCGCGCCAGGTGCGCCGGAAGTACCACACGCACGCCAGCGCCGTGACGCCGTAGTAGAAGCAGACCATCATGCCCAGCGCGGTGATGGTGTCCCACAGCACGTCCTCGGAGAGCACGCGCACCACCGCGTAGAAGGCCCCCGCCACCACGCCGGCGGCGACCGTGGCGTGGCCGGGGGACTGGAAGCGCGGGGTGATGCGCGCGAAGCGCGGCGCCAGGGCGCCGTAGTGGCCCATCGCCAGCAGCGTGCGGGCGGGGGAGATGAAGGTGGACTGCAGCGAGGCCGCCGAGGAGGCCAGCACCGCCACGGACACCAGCACCGCCGCCGGTCCCATGACCGGGCCGGCGAGCGCGGCGAAGACGTTGTCCTGGACGTCCGGGCTGCCCAGCCCCAGGCCCTGCTCGCCGGTGCCGGCGTACGTCAGCACGGCCAGCGCGATCGCCAGGTAGAGCAGGACGATGACGGCGATCGTCGCCAGCGCCGCGCGCCCCGGCGTGGTGCGCGCCCCGCGCGTCTCCTCGTTCATCGTCAGGACCACGTCCCAGCCCCAGTACACGAACACCGACAGCGAGACCCCGGCGGCGAACGCGGAGAACGAGCCCACGCCGGTGGGGTCGAACCAGGCCGGGTCCACCGCCAGCGCCGCCGGGGCGCTGCCGTCGGCGACGTGCGCGAACGCGGCGACGCAGAACCAGATCAGGACCACGACCTGCAGCGCCACCAGGACGTACTGCACGGCCTTGGTGGCCTCCAGGCCGCGGTAGGAGACCCAGCAGGCCAGCGCCGTGAACACCAGGCAGGTCGCGACGTTGACGGGCGTGTTCGCGGCGAGGTCGGCGACGGCGTCGTCGCCGGTGAGCTGCGCCAGCAGCAGGTAGAAGAAGTCCACCGCGATGCCGGCGAGGTTGGACAGCACCAGCACGGTGGCGGCCAGCAGGCCCCAGCCGCCCATCCAGCCCACCCACGGGCCGAACGCCCGCGCGCTCCAGGTGAACGTCGTGCCCGAGTCCGGCATCGCGGTGTTCAGCGCCCGGTACCCCACGGCCACCAGCAGCATGGGCACGAACCCGACGAGGAGGATCGCCGGCAGGTGGTCGCCGACCGCGGAGGCCGTGGGGCCCAGCGCGCCCGAGAGCGTGTACGCCGGGGCGATGCACGAGACGCCGATGACGACGGAACCCAGCAGCCCCACCCGCCCGCGGCCCAGGCCCTTGCCCTCCCGGCCGGCCTCCACCGCCGCGCTCACCGCTCGCCCCGCGGCACGACCGCCACGGGCACCGGCACGTGGCGCAGCAGCCGCGCCGCCGTCGGGCCCAGGAACGTCTGCCGCCCGCGCGCCAGCCGGGAGGAGCCCACGAGCAGCAGCCCGCCCGGCTCCCAGTCGATCGAGGCCACCGCTTCCGCCACCGTCCGCCCCTTCCCCAGTTCGACCGTCACCAGGGCGTCCCCGAGCCGTTCCCGGGTCCGCTCCACCAGCTCCCGCAGCCGGGCCAGGGCGCTCTCCTCGGCCCCGGCCCGCGCGTCGACCTCCAGCAGGCTCACCACGTGCAGCGGCAGCCCCGCGCGCCCGGCGGCCTCGGCCGCCTCCTCCAGCACCGCCGCCGCCCCGGGCCGGGTGCCCACCGCGACGTAGAGGTGCTCCACCCGCCCGGGCCCGGGCGGGTGCGCCGGGCCCGCCGCGGTCAGGACCACCGGCACCGGCGAGGAGTGCAGCAGCGCCCGCGGCACCGGGCCGAGGCCGAACGGGTTCGCCCCGCCGGAGGCGCCCACGACGACCGCCGCGGCGCCCAGCTCCCGCACCGCCCCCAGCAGGCCCTCCGGCGCGGAGGGGGCGGTGCGCAGGTGCGCGCGCGCCGCCACGCCGGCCGGGACCGCCGCCAGCGCCTGCTCCAGCCAGCGCCGGCCCTGCTCGGCCACCAGGCCGGAGACGTCGCCCACCGGCGGGTACGGCTGCCCGAACGGGTCGTCGGTGCGCACCACGAGCACGACGTCCAGCTCCGCGCCGAGGGGGGCGGCCAGCGCCGCGCCCAGCCGCAGCGCGGCCGCGCCGCGCTCGCCGCCGTCGTGGGCGACGACGTAGCGCCGGCTCACCCGCGCGCCGCGGCGTCGGCGCGCACGGCCCCGGGGGGGGGGGGGGGGGGGGGGGGCGGGGGGGGGGGGGGGGGGGGGGGGGGGGGGGGGGGGGCGGCGGCCGCCGCGTCGCGGGGGGTGG
>NZ_JBJLSG010000095.1:0-18656 GCF_050871925.1 Kineococcus gurbantunggutensis | reverse complement strand
CAGCGGGGCGCCGGCGTGGGCGACCCCGCGCGCGCCGGCGCGCAGGGCGGCCACGTGCTGGGCCGGGGAGGGGTCCTCCAGCAGCACCACGAGCACCACCTCCCCGCCCTGCTGCCCGTGCTGCTGCCCGCCCTGCTGGGTGCCGGTGCGGCGCTGCAGCAGGTGCGCGGTGGCGCGGGCGGCGGCGGGGGTGGTGAGCACCACGCGGGTGCCGGTGCCCAGGGCCAGGCGCTGTTCGAGCTCGGCCAGGTCGCGCACGCGCTCGCCGTGCATGCCGTGCTGCTGGGCGGCGGCGGCGATGCCGTGGGCGGAGACGGGGGGCACCGCGTGGACCAGGACGGTGGTCCGGGTCGGGGTGCCGGTCGGGGCGGCGGTCACGGACACGAGCGCCGCGCCGGTGCCGGCGGGCCGGACGCCGGAGAGCCGGCTGGTCGGGGTACGGCTGCCCGGCACCCGCACCCCCGGGTCGAGGTCCTGCGGCGGCTGCAGCGCGTGGATCGATGGCGTGGACACGGGAAACCCCCTGGGCGTCGTGCACGAGCTCGAAGCGGCAGGGCGGGCTGGTCGTGCTCGTCCAGCCCGCCGTTCCCGGTGCTCCTGCTGAACTGCGCAGCCCCCCTGCGCAGGTATGACGGAGGGTTCACCATCGATGACGCATCTGGGGCTGTCAATCGGTTCGCGCGGGCACCCGTCGGCCGGGAACGGCGTGGAGCGCGGATCCGGTTCCCCGGCGCGTCGCGTCCCCGGCGACGCCGTCGTCGCCGGGGTGCGCCGCGAACCCCGGATCACGTTGCGGCGCAGTGCTCCTGGAGGACGCGGTGCGGTGCTCGCGCGGGGTGCCCGCGCCCGCTCCAGGGGGTTCGCGTCACTGAGTAAGCGTTTCCTCACAGGGAGTGTGGCAGCTCTCTGCCACGTACCAGTCCGGTCCTGTCACCCCCGGCGCAGGCGCCGCCAGGTGCGCCCGGTGCGCCGCAGCAGCGCGCGGGCCCGCCGGCGGCTGCGCGCGGGCAGCATCCTGCGCACCAGGGGGGTGAGGGCACCCGCCGCCGGCAGGGAGCGCCGGTGCTCCCGCCGCGCTCGCGCCCGTTCCTCCAGGTCCAGGGGAGCGAGGATCTGCTGCACGGCGGTCAGGATCGAGCCGCGCAGCAGCCACAGCGACGTCTCCGCCCGCGGGTCGACGAAGAGCAGCTCGGTGAGGATGGCGCGCGCTTCGCCGGCCACCTCCAGGCTGCGCTCCAGCGTGCTCCCCACCTCCTCCTCGGCGCCCGCGGTCTCCGCCTGCACCAGGTCGCCGAAGGCCTGCAGGCAGGCGGCGACCTCGGCCAGGACGACGGCGAAGGCCTGGCGGACCTCGTCGCCGTAGCCGTCGTCGGGGGTGGACCGGCGGGGGGCCTCGGTGCGCATGACGGCGAAGAGGGTGCGGATGGCCAGCGCGGTGTGCTCCAGGGCCTGCAGCCCGGTGCGCAGGGCCGGTTCGACGTCGGCGGTGCCCAGGGCCCGGGCGTTCAAGCGGCGCACGTCCTTGACGACCGCGACCCGGTGCGCGGCGTCCTCGGCGGTGGCGTCCACCCGGCGCGCCCGGTCCAGCCAGCCCTCGACCTGCTCGCGCGTGATCGGCCGCGCGGACATCGAGGTGCTCGCGGCCAGCAGGCACTCGGCCTGCTCGGCGGCGACGGTGCCGATGCCGGCGACCGCCCGGCGGGTGGGGACCGGCGGGGGCAGCAGCACGTTGAACGCCACCCCGACGCCGGCGCCGATGAGGGTGGTGACCACGCGGGTCTCCGCGGCGATCTCCTGGCCCCCCACCGCCAGCACCAGCATGGCGCTGATGGGCGTCTCCAGGGCCTGCTGGCCCAGCCGCAGCGCCGCGGCCAGCAGCAGGGAGGCGGCGATCGCCAGGCCCAGGCTCCACCAGGTCAGCCCGCTCCAGGTGGACAGGGCCACGGCGACCAGGACGCCGGTGAGCACCGCGCCCACGCGCACCAGGCCCATGCGCAGGCTGGCGCGGGCGGAGGTCTGGATGACCAGCAGCGCGGTCAGCGCACCGGTCAGGTCCACGGGCCCGTCGGTGAAGACCAGGGTGAGCAGGTACGCCAGCACGCCCGCGGTGCTCAGCCGGGCGGTGGTGCCCACGGTGGCCGCGCTGGGCAGCGCCCGCCGCGCCCGCCGCACCCACCGCGACGCCCGGCGCGCAGCGCCGCGCGGGTTCCGGCGGCGCCGCGGCGTGCGAGGGGGCGCGCTCACCTGCTCCTCCTGACCCGGGCGCGGTCGGCTGCGGGTTCCACGCCCCGCAGGGGCGGTCACCGCGCTCGCGCTGGCCATGGTGGCACCGCTGCGCCCGGCCGCACCCGGTGCGCCGGGGTCACCGCGCGCCGGCGCGCGGCACCCCCAGCAGCGGGGCGTAGTCGCCCGCGCCCAGCGGAGCCGCGGTGCGCTCCCCGCCGGGCAGGGGCACCTCCAGGACCTCCCCGTCGCGCACGAGCTGCACCGCGCCGATGCCCGGGGCGCTGGTGGCGGTCAGCACCACCTGGCCGACGGCCAGGGGGAGCCGGTCCGCGGCGAGGTTGTCGCTCAGCCCGCTGACCTCGATGCGCGCGGTGCCCCCGGTCAGGCCGTCCACGCGCAGCCGCACCTCCGGCCCCAGCGCGCTGGCCAGGCCGTCGGCGCGCTCGCCCTCGCCCGGACCGGCCGCCAGCCGCCCCAGCAGCGCGGCCAGCCGCTCGTCCGCCCCGCCCGCGCCGTCGCCGCTCCCGGCGGGGGCCTCGCCGCCCGCAGCGACCGGCACGAGCACCTGCTCGGTGTCCAGGAAGTACACCTGCGGACCGGGCGCGGTGCCGGTGGTGGGGGAACCGCCGGAGGGCTGCCCGGTCGTCTCCAGCAGCTCCGGGGGCACCTGGGCGGCGTCGACGCGGCGCACCTCGCCGGTGGGGACGCCGCAGCCCGCGGCGAGCAGCGCCGCGCCGAGCGCGGCGGCGAGCAGCGCCGCGGGGGTCCTCACGGCTCGCCCCCGGCCACGCCGGCGGTGGTGCCGTCGCCGGTGGTGCCGTCGCCGGTGGTGCCGTCGCCGGTGGTGCCGTCGGCGGGCAGGTCGACGACGAAGCGGGCGCCGCCGTGCGGCGAGGCGGTGCAGCGCACCGCACCGCCGTGCGCGCGCACGCTCTCGGCGACCAGGCTCAGGCCCAGCCCGGACCCGGGCAGGGAGCCGCGTGAACCGGCCCGCGCGAACCGCTCGAAGATCCGCTGCCGGTCGCGCGGGTCCACCCCGGGACCGGCGTCGTCGACGAGGACCCGCACCCGCGCCCCCTCGCGCTGCACCCGCACGGCCAGCAGGCCCCGGCCGTGCCGGTCGGCGTTGTCGAAGAGGTTCACCAGCGCGCGGCCGAGC
The DNA here is from genome assembly GCF_050871925.1 of Kineococcus gurbantunggutensis. Classification (NCBI taxonomy): domain Bacteria; kingdom Bacillati; phylum Actinomycetota; class Actinomycetes; order Kineosporiales; family Kineosporiaceae; genus Kineococcus; species Kineococcus gurbantunggutensis. Next base: position 15,271 of record NZ_JBJLSG010000095.1, on the reverse strand, counting down.
TGCTGCGCGTCGACCCGGACCGGTGCCGGGCCCGCGGCGTGCACGGGCACCGCCGCGCGGGCGCTGCCGTCCAGCGCCTGCCGGGCCAGCGCCGCGGCGTCCACCCGGACCCGCTCGCGCGCCCCCGCCCCCGATTCCAGCCGGCCCAGCTCCAGCAGGTCGTCCAGGGTGCGCGCGAAGCGCTCCAGCTCGCGGCCCACCAGGTCCAGCGCCTGCCGCGAACGCTCCGGCAGTTCCGCGCGACGGCGCTGCAGCAGCCCCACGCTGGTCGTCAGCGTGGTCAGCGGCGAGCGCAGCTCGTGGCTGACGTCGGCGCTGAAGCGCACCTCCCGCTGGATCTGCTCCTCCAGGGCGTCGACCATGCTGTTGAACGAGCCGACGATCGTGGCCAGGTCCGGGTCGTCCGTGGGCGCCAGCCGGGTGCCGGGTTCACCGCCGGCGATGCGCGCGGCGGTGCGGGCCACCGCGTGCAGCGGCGCCACCGCCCGGCCCGAGGCCCACACCCCCAGCAGCGCCCCGCCGACGGCGGTGAACAGCGCGAACGCCGCCAGCGCGGTGCGCACCGCGTCCAGGGTGCGCGCCAGCTCGTCGGTGACGCCGACCTCGTAGTACTGCGCGTCCACCGCCGGCAGCGGCACCCCCACGGCCAGGGCGGCGCGCCCGTCCACCCGCGTCCAGGCCAGCGCGGCGCTGCCGGCGCCGACCGCCTCGCGCAGCCCGGCGGGCACGTCGCCGGCGCCGACCTCCAGGGAGCTGGAGTACCAGCGGCCCTCGCGCTGCACCAGCAGGTCCGAACCGCTGGGCGGGGAGAGCGCGGCCAGGACGTCGTCGACGGGCAGCCCGGCGGTGCGCAACCCGTCGCGCACGGAGCCGGCGTCGGCGAAGGCCTGGCGCAGGGCGCTCTCCTCGCGCTGGTCCAGCAGGTACTCGCGGGTCACGGCGTGGGTGCCCAGCGCCGCCAGCGTCGCCAGGGCGGTGGCGCCGAGGGTGAAGGAGAGCGTGACCCCGGCGCGCAGCCCCGGCGAGGGCCACCGCCGCACCGCGCGCCTCAGCGCCGGTCCAGCCGGTAGCCCAGGCCGCGCACGGTCGTCACCAGCCGCGGCGCGGAGGGGTCGGCCTCGACCTTGGTGCGCAGCCGGCGCACGTGCACGTCCACGATGCGCTCGTCGCCGAAGAAACCGCGGTCCCACACCCGCTCCAGCAGCGCCTGCCGGCTCAGGACGCGTCCCGGGGTGCGCGCCAGCTCCCGCAGCAGCCGGAACTCGGTGACCGTCAGGTGCAGCTCGCGCTGCCCGCGGCGCACGCTGCCCGCGGCGGCGTCCAGCACCAGCGGGCCCTGCTCGGAGTCCAGCACCACGGCCTCCTCGCCGCGCCCGCCGTCCTGCCCGTCGTCCTGCTCGGCGCCGGACCCCGCGCGCCGGCGCAGCGCGCGCAAGCGCGCGAACAGCTCGTCCAGGTCGAAGGGCTTGGTGACGTAGTCGTCGGCGCCGGCCTCCAGCGCGGCGACGATGTCGCTCTTGTCGTGCCGGGCCGAGAGCACGATGACGGGCGCGTCGCAGACCGGGCGCACCCGGCGGATGAAGGTGAACCCGTCGATGCCGCCGAGCATGAGGTCCACGACGAGCAGGTCCGGGGCGGCGTCGGCGACGGCGGACAGGGCCTGCTCGGCGTCCGCGCAGCCGGTCACCGCGTAGCCCTCGTCCTCCAGCGCCAGCGTCAGCGACGTCCGGATGCCGTCGTCGTCGTCGAGGACGAGCACGCGCGGGGACACGTCGACATCGTGCCAGTGCGCCGGGCCCGGGCCCGGGTGCGGGGCTGCGCCGGTGGGGGATCGTCACGCGATCGCAAAGGAGACGACAGGGGAACCGCAACACGCCCCCGGCACGCTGGTGCCACGCCCCGCCGGAAGCGGCGGGGCGGCCAACGTCCCCGCGCCGCACCCGGCGCGGGGTGCACCAGGGGAGGCGAGCGTGCCGGACGTCCCGGTTCGGACGAGGACCGGGGAGACCGGGCAGACCGGGGAGGCCGGGCAGGCCGGTGAGGTCCGGGAGGTCGGGGAGGGCGTCGCCGTGGTGGTGCTGCACGAGGGCCTGCCGCACCAGGGGGTGGGGGCCCTGCGCCGCGAGCTGGGCCGCACGCTGGACGCCGGTGCGCACACCCTGGTGGTGGACCTCAGCGGCGTGCCGCACCTGTCCTCGGTCGTGGTGGCGCTGCTGCTGCGCGCCAAGCGCTGCTGCCGCGCGCGCGGCGGGCGCGTGGTGCTGCGCGGCCTCGACCGCGCCCACCTGCAGGTGCTGCACCGCACCGGCCTGAGCCCGCTGTTCCAGCTCGAACCCCGGTGAGCGTCTCCGGAGACCACCGGAGACCACCGGGGCGGTCCGGGGCGGTCCCGCGCGGTCGCGGGGCGGCGCTCGCGGCCGGGAGCGCCGGGGACCGCGTGCCCGCGCGCACCCCCGCGCCCCGCGCGGGTGGGCCGCAGCCCGCGGGCGCCGGTCCCCGGCCGCCGGCGGGCGCCGCGCGCGACCCGCTGGTCGACGCGCTGCGCACGGTGGCGCTCGGCCGGGTGGTCCTGTGGCACGCCTTCGCCGCGGCCTGGCTGAGCTGGGTCTTCCCCGCGATGCCCGTGATGTTCTTCCTGGCCGGTTCCCTGCTGCCGGGCGGTGCGCGCGGCGCCCCGAGCGGTGCGGCGGGCTGGTGGCGGTGGGTGCGCCGGCGCGCCCGGCGCCTGCTGGTGCCGTTCTGGGTCTACGGCGGCGTGGTGGCGCTGACGAGCTGGCTCTCGCGCGCGGCGGCGGGCGAGGCCGCGGCCGACCCGGGCCGGTGGTGGCCGGGTGCGGCCACCTGGGTGCTGCCGCTGGTGCAGCCCGCGGCGCCGGCGGTGCAGCAGGGGTGGCTGTCCTCGCACCTGTGGTACGTCACCGACTACCTGTGGCTGCTGCTGCTCGCGCCCCTGGTGCTGCTGCTCGCCCGCCGCGTCGCCGCGGTGCTCGCCGTCGCGCTGCCCCTGCTGGCGCTGCTGGAGGTCGCGCCCCTGCTGGGCTGGCCCGCGCCGCACGGGGTGCTGCGGGTCGTGCTGGGCGACCTGCTGTGCTACGGCACCTTCGCGGTGCTGGGGGCGGCGTGGGCGCGCGGCGCCGGGGCCCCGGTGGGCGCCGCCCCGCGCGCGCACCCGCGCGCCCTGGCCGCCGGGGGCGTCGCGCTCGTCCTGCTGGCCGCCGCCGTCGCCACGCGGGTGCCGCTGCCGCGCGGCTCGCTGAACGCCTCCTACCTGCTTCTCACCCTCAGCGGGCTGGGGTGGCTGCTGCTGCTGGCCGCCGCGCAGCGGCCCCTGCGCCGGCTCAGCGGCCGTCGCGCGCTCTCGCGGGTCACCCGGCTCGTGACGGCGCGCGCGGTGAGCGTGTACCTGTGGCACGCGGCGGCCATCGTCCTGGCGCGCACCTGGGTGGGCGGTTCCGGCTGGCGCGCCGACGCGCTCGTGCTGTGCCTGACGGTGGCCTGCACCGCGCTGGCCGTCCTCCTCTTCGGGTGGATCGAGGACCTGGCGGCGCGCCGGCCCGTCCGGGTGCGGCCGAGGGCGGGCGCCGCCGGCGTCGCCGCGGTCACGGCGGTGGGCACGGCGGTGGGCGCGGCGGGTGCGGCGATCGCCCTGGCCGCCGCGCTGGCGACGGGGCCGACCGGGACCCTGGCGGTGATCCCGGGACCCTCCGACCGCAGCGCGCTGGCCGACTCCGCCTTCGACCGCAGCGACCCGGTGCCCGTGCGCCGCGAGCCGCCGGCCGAGCTGCCCGCGGACGAACTGCAGCGGGCCCTGGAGCGGTGGGTGGCGAGCACCCCCGAGGTCGACGCCGCCACCGTGGCGGTGGCGTCCGGGCAGGCGCTGTGGACGGGGTCGGTGGCGCCGCAGATCGGCGAGGGCGCGCCGCCCGAGCGGCCCGCGCCGGTGGCGTCGATGACCAAGAGCATGACCGGTGCCCTCGTCGTGCGGGCCGCCGCGCAGGGGGCGATCGACCTGGACGCCCCCGTGCCGGACCTGCCCGGGGTGGCGCCGCTGCCGGTGGGCACCACCGTCACGCCGCGCCAGCTGCTGCGCCACACCAGCGGCCTGGTGCAGTACGCCGACGCCCCCGGCTACGACCCCGGGCGCACCTACGACGCCGCGGAACTGGTCTCGCTCTCCACCCGGGCCCCGCTGCTGGCTGCGCCCGGCCGCGCCGTGCACTACAGCAACAGCAACTACCTGTGGCTGGGCCTGCTGCTGCAGGACGTCACCGGTTCCTCCTTCGCCGACCTGCTCGCCGAGCAGATCACCGGCCCCCTGGCGCTGGGGGAGACGTCGGTGCCCACCGACCCCGTCCCGGGCTGGGTGGGGCAGGCCTCCGGGGGCGTGGTCTCCACCGTGGGGGACACGGCCCGCTGGTACTGGGCCCTGCTGCACTCCGACACCGTGCTCGACGCGCGCTGGCGGGCCGAGGCGGTCGACCTGGAGGAGGACAACGTCGGGCTGGGCACCTGGCCGCTGTGCCCGTGCGGGCGCGGCGGGGACGGCGCGAAGTGGGCCACCGGCTACGGGCAGGTGGTCTGGGACGGCGGCGGGTACGCCTTCCCCGCCGAGCAGGTGGCGGTCGTCGTGCGCCTCGACCCGCCGGGCCCCTCGGCGATGGATCTGGCCCCGTCGCTGATGGCGGCGCTGCGCGCGGCGCTGGCCGGGTGAGGGGGGCGCACCCGGCGAGCACCCCGCGGGCTGGGCTCCCGCGGTGGTTAGGGTTCCCGGCGTGGACACCCCCGCCGGCCGCCCCACCGCCCTGGTCACCGGCGCCAGCGCCGGCCTGGGCGCCGCCTACGCCGCGCACCTGGCCGCCGCCGGCCACGACCTGGTGCTCGTCGCCCGGGACGGGGCCCGCCTGGGCGAGCTCGCCGAGCGCCTGGGCGAGCAGCACGGCGCGCGGGTGGAGGTGCTCGTCGCGGACCTGGCCCGGCGCGAGCAGCTCGCCGCGGTCGCCGCCCGCCTGGGCGACGCGACCCGGCCCGTGGACCTGCTGGTCAACAACGCCGGGTACGGGCTCAAGCAGTCGCTGGCCGTCGGGGAGGTCGAGCTGCTCGAGCGGCACTTCGACGTGCTGGCCCGCGCGGTCCTGGTGCTCTCCAACGCCGCCGCCAAGGGGATGGTCGCGCGCGGGCGCGGGCACGTCCTCAACGTCGGTTCCGTCGCCGGTCTGCTGGCCGGCGGCGGCCACTACGCCGCGCTGAAGGGCTACGTGCTGGCCCTGACGGAGTCCCTCGCGAAGGACCTGCGCGGCACCGGCGTCACCGCCACCGTGGTCCTGCCCGGTTACGTGCGTACCGAGTTCCACGCCCGCGCCGGCATGAGGGGCGCCTCGGGGCCCTCGCGCGCCTGGCTGGAGCCCGACGACGTGGTCACCACGAGCCTGCGCGACACCTTCGCCGGCCGCCTCGTCAGCGTCCCCTCCCCGCAGTACCGGGCGCTGGCCGCGGTGCTGGGGGTGCTGCCCAGGAGCGCGGTGCGCGCCGCGTGGCGGCTGGGCTCGCGCGCGGCCCCCTCGACCGCGCGCACCGACCTGCGGAGGGACTGACCACGTGAGCGACGAGAACCCGAGGACGACCGCGAGGCCGTTGCGGCTGAACGCCTTCGCGATGGCGTGCGTCGGCCACCAGGCCGCCGGGCTGTGGGCGCGCCCGGAGGACCGCAGCGCGGACTACCGCACCCTGCGGCACTGGACGGACCTCGCGCGGCTGCTGGAGCGCGGTGGTTTCGACGCCCTGTTCCTCGCCGACGTCCTGGGCACCTACGACGTGTACGGCGGTTCGCGCGACGCCGCCGTGCGCGCGGCCGCGCAGGTCCCCGTGAACGACCCGCTGGGGGCGGTCTCGGCGATGGCGGCCGTCACCGAGACGCTGGGTTTCGGGCTGACGGTGACGACGACGTACGAGCAGCCGTACTCGCTGGCCCGGCGGCTGACGACGCTGGACCACCTCACCGACGGCCGGATCGCCTGGAACGTCGTCACCGGGTACCTGGACTCCGCCGCGAGGAACCTGGGGTTCGAGCGGCAGGTCGCCCACGACGAGCGCTACGACGTCGCCGAGGAGTACCTGGAGGTCTGCTACAAGCTGTGGGAGGGCTCCTGGGAGGACGGCGCCGTCGTCCGCGACGCCGCCCGCGGGGTGTACGCCGACCCGGCGAAGGTCCACGACATCGGCCACCACGGGAAGTACTTCGACGTGCCCGGCGCGTTCCTGTGCGAACCTTCCCCGCAGCGCACGCCGGTCATCTTCCAGGCCGGTTCCTCCCCGCGCGGGCAGCGGTTCGCCGCCCGGCACGCCGAGTGCGTGTTCATCATCGCCCCGACGGCGGCGCACGCGCGCCGCACGGTGGACTCGCTGCGGGCCGAGGTCGAGCGGGCCGGGCGCGACCCGCGCTCGGTGCAGGTGTACGCGGGGCTGACGGCGGTCGTGCGCCCCGGCGACGCCGAGGCGCACGCGCTGCTGGCCGACTACCGCGCGCACGCCAGCCGGGAGGGCGCGCTGGCCCTGTTCGGCGGCTGGACGGGGGTGGACCTGGCCGACCTGGCCCCGGACGCGCCGCTGCAGCACGTCAGCACCGACGCCAACACCTCCGCGCTGGCGGCCTTCACCCGGGACGCCGACCGGCGGTGGACCGTCGACGACCTCGCCCGCTTCGTCGCCGTCGGCGGTCGCGGGCCGGTGCTCGCCGGCTCGCCGGCCACCGTCGCCGACGAGCTGGAGAGCTTCGCCGAGGAGGCCGACGTCGACGGCTTCAACCTCATGTACGCCACGCTGCCGGGGACCTTCGCCGACGTGGTGGACCACCTCGTGCCCGAACTGGACCGGCGCGGGCGCACCGCCGCCAGGCCGGCCCCCGGCACCACGCTGCGCGAGCGGCTGGGTTCCGGGAACGGGCCCCGCTTGGCGGACTCGCACACGGGCTCGACCCACCGGCGGTGAGGGGAACGGCCGGCCGGTGAGCCGCACCGGCCGCGGGGACATCGGCCGCGGGGACACCGGCCGCGGGGGACGCGGCTGCCGCTCGGCCGGGCTCCCGGCGCGGTGCTCACCACCACCGGGTGCCGTGCACCGCGCGGTGCGCGCAGCGCCCGGCGCGGGCGTCGTGCAGCAGCCGCTCCACGTCCAGGCCCCCGGCCGCCCCCTCGGCCTGCCAGCCGGTGCGCCCGCCCCGCACGGCGCCGTGCGGGGTGCTCACGTGCGCGAAGGCGCCGGTGACCACGTCCAGGACGGCGTCGTCGAGCTCCTCGAGCAGCGCGGCGGAGCCGTCGTCGCAGGCGTCGCACCCGCACGCCGGCACGTGGGCCAGGAGCACGGCGGGCTCGCCGGCGCCCAGGACGACCACGTTGTCCTCGTACCCGCCGAAGCCGCGCCGGCCGACGAGCAGCGGCAGGGCGCCGGGGCGGTGCGGGCGCAGGCGGTGGGTGCGGGTGGGGGCGTGGGCCCCGGCGCCCTCGCGCCACGCCGAGGCGGCCCGGCCGGGCTCGAGCACCTCCACCTCGGCCAGGCCCAGCTCGCTCAGGGCCCGGGTCCAGGCCCGGGTGCGGGCGGTGAGGATGCGGTACTTGCCCGGGTCCAGGCAGCGCGAGTACTCCGCCGGGTCCGTCTCCTCGTGGAGGTCGGGGTGCGGGTCCGGCCAGCCGGGAGCGGCTGCACCGGTCACCGCGAAGGCGGCCTCGACGGCGGTGCGGATGCTCAGCTCGTCCACACCGGCGACGGTAGGCCACCGGTGCGGACCGGTGCCTCGGAGCGCTCCCCGGTGTGCGGGGTCACGACCGGCCGGGGTTCCCGGGGCGGGGGAGCACCGCGGCCGCGCACAGCAGCAGCGCGGCGCAGACCGCGAACGCGCCGCGCGTGCCCAGCGGGGCGGCCACCGCCCCGGTGAGCACGGACCCGGCGGCCTGGCCGGCGGTGAGCGCGGTGAACAGGGTGGCGGTCGTCGCCCCGGCCAGGTGCGGGCGCAGGGTGCCTCCCCAGGCGATGAGCACCCCGCTCAGCGCGGTGTAGGACCCGCCGAACACCGCCGCGGCCACCCCGGCGGTCGCGGCGTCGGCGGCCGCCAGGGCCAGGACGGCGGTGCTCGCGGCCGACGGCGCGACGGTCAGCACCCACGCCCGGCGCAGCCCGAGCACGCGCACGGCATCGCCGCTGAGGGCGCCGAGGACGGCGGCGGCGCCGAGCGCGACCCACAGCGCGGCGGTGGTGCGTTCCGGCAGCCCCCCGACGGTGGTCAGCAGGTCCCGCCCGAACGTCCACACCGCGGCGCTGCCCAGCCCGGCCAGCGCCGCGGCGAGCACGGGGCGCAGCAGCGCCCGCCGGGCGCCGTCCTCGCCGGTGGCCGCGTCGGGCGCCGCGCCGGCGCGCTCGCGGTCCGGTCGCGGTGGCCAGGCGGTGCGCCGGTCGACGACCGCGGCGGTGAGCAGCGCGGCGACGGCCGCCCCGGCCCACACCGGGCGCCAGGCCGCGGGGGCGAACAGCGCCACGACCCCGGCCGCGGCGACCCCGATCCCGGTGCCGGCGTTGACGACCGCCTGCCGGCGGGCGAGCAGCCGCCGCGGTGCGGTGGTGGAGACCGCGGCCACCAGCGCCGGTGAGGCCGCCCCGGCCGCGCTGCCGGCGACCAGGACACCGACGGCGAGGACGGCCGCCGTCCAGGCCAGGGAGACGACCAGCGCGCCCGCGGCGGCCAGGGCCGCGGCCAGCCACAGCGCCGGTCGTCCTCCGCGGCGGTCGACGACCCGGCGGGCGAGCAGGGCGCTCACGCAGTAGGCGGCGAAGCTGCCGGAGGCGATCAGCCCCGCCGTGCCCGGGCTGAGGGAGAACTCGGCGGACAGCCGGGTCAGCTGCAGCCCGAAGCCGAAGCGCACCACCCCGTAGGTCACGGCGACGAGAGCCGCCCCGGCGGCCACGACGCTGCGCGCCGCCGAGGGCCGTGCGGGGGTCGTGGGCGCGCCGGGCGCGGGGTGCCCCACCGAGCGTCCAGGCGAGTGAAACGATCGCTTCATCATAATGCTCGTTACAGTAGGCCCGTGGTGGCGCGACCCGCGAGGGCAGAACCGGCAGGACCAACAGGACCAGCGGGACCGGCGGGACCGGCGAGGGGTTCGGTCCGCACGCGGCTGCTCGACGCCGCGGAGGAGCTGTTCTACGAGCAGGGGCTCGCGGCCACCGGTGTCGACGCCGTCCTGCGCCGCGCGCACGTGGCGCCGGCCACGCTGTACGCCCACTTCGGCGGCAAGGACGGGCTGGTGGCCGCCTACCTGCGACGACGCCACGAGCGGTGGCGGCAGGTCTGGGACGCGGCGCTCGAACGCGCGGGCGACAACGCCGTCGAGCGGTTGCTGTCGGTCTTCGACGCCCTCGGCGCCCTCCGCGGCGCCCAGGACGCCGCGCGCGGGTGCGCCTTCCTCGGCGCGGCGGTCGAGGTCGTCGACCCCGCTCACCCGGCGCGCGAGTGGCTGCAGGCCGACACCGAACTGCTCACCACCGTCCTGCGCCGCCTCGCCGTCGAAGCCGGCGCGGAGGACCCGGTGGCCCTGGCCGCGGAACTGCTGCTGCTCTACGACGGCCTCCTGGCCGCCCGGGCGCGGCGCGCCCTCGCCCCGGACCCGGCGTTCACGGCCGCCACCTCCCTGCCGGCGGTGCGGGCCCTGGCCGCCGGCGCGGTCGTGCGGCACCTGCCGGAGCGGGTCGGCCGCTGAGCGGCCCCGCCCGCGCGGGGTGGGCACCCCCTCCCCGCGCCGGCTGGGCGACGGGCTGCTGGACGCGGCGGTGGACCACGTGGACCGGGGAGCGCAGCAGCGCCTCGTCCGGGGGTCCGGTGCCGGTCCGGTCGCTGGTGCCTGGTCGCTGGTGGCCGGTCACTAGTGTCCGGTCATGGCGATCACCGGGGACGAGTTCCGCACCACCGTGGCCGGCAGCGAGGTCGTGGTGATCGGCTCGAGCGGGCCGGTCCACGCGACGTGGCGACTGCTGGTGGAGGGGGTGGAGGTCGACTCCGCCGCAGCGGCCGGCGAGTTCACCCTCAAGGGGGCCCTGGGCGACGGCAGCGCCGTCGAAGCCGCCGTGCACCAGAGCCTGCTGGGGCCCACGCGCGTGACCATCAGGCACGGCGGTGCTGACGTCTTCACCGGTACCGGGTTCGTGGCCTGAGCCCGTCCGCGGCGCGCAGCCGGAGCGACGTCCCAGGACGTCGCCGCGTGCCCACGACCGGGCCCGGAGCGCGCCGTGGGCGAGCGACGGGCACCACGGGGACCTGGTGTGACCCGGTGGACAGCGGAACCGGCGCCGCCCGGCCCCTGAGCGAGGACGAGGCCGGTGTGCTGGCCGCTCTGCTGGCGCAGGACTTCCCCGGCGCCGCCCAGCTGCGCGAGCAGGCCGAGCACGTGCTGGCGGCACCGGGGTGCGGGTGCGGCTGCGGCACGATCACCCTGCACGTCACCGACGCGGGTGCGCCGCGGGCGCGCACGCTGGACGCGTACCCGGCCAGCGCCGACTACGGCGCTCCCGGTGAGGGCGGGGTGGTCACGCTGGTCACCGCCGGTGGGCTGCTGGCCGAGCTGCGCCTGTCGTGGTGGGGCGAGCGGCCCACGCCGATGCCCCGGCCCGCGGACCTGGAACACCTGTGGTGCGCTGCCGCCGGCGGGTGAGGCCGCGGTGGCGCCGTGCGCGCGCACCCCGGGAGCGCCGGAGCCCGGCCGTGGTGTGGACCTCACCGCCCGCAGGCCGGTTTGCCGCCCCCTGCGGTGCGTGGCAACCTCTCACCAACAGGTTCCTGCTTCTCGGGGAGGTCCACGTGTCTGCACCCACCACCCGTCCCGGCAGCACCGGCGCACTGCCCGGCACCCCGCCCCGCACGGCCGACGTGCTGGTCACCGGGGCCACCGGCGACGTCGGGAGCCGTCTCGTCGACGAGCTCACCGCCCGCGGCGTCGCCTTCAGGGTGCTGTGCCGGCGCCCGGAGCAGGTGCGCGCCTTCGGCGAGCGCGGCGTCGAGGCGGCCCTGGGCAGCTTCGAGGACGCCGACAGCCTGCGCGAGGCGCTGCGCGGGTGCGAGCAGCTGTTCCTGAACACCCCCGTCGATGAGCAGCAGTACCGCCACAACCGCGAGGCGGTCGACGCCGCCGTCGCCGCCGGCGTGCGCCACGTGGTCAAGGTCTCCGCCTCGGACGCGAACCCGCGCTCGGCGATCCCCTGGGCGCGCGACCACGCCCTGGCCGACGAGCACCTGCGCCGCAGCGGGCTGGCGTGGACGGTCCTGCGAGCGGGGGCGTTCACCCAGAACCTCCTCGTGGAGGCCGCCGCCATCCGTCGCGGCTGGCTGCCGCAGACCAGCGGCCACGGCGCCACCGCCTGGGTCGACGTGGCCGACGTCGCCGCCGTCGCGGCCCGCGTGCTCGCCGACCCGGCCGTGCAGGGCGGGCCCGGTGCGGCCGGGCGCACCTACCTGCTCACCGGCGACCGCCCGCTGTCCTACCCCGAGGTCGCCGCCGTCCTCACGGAGGTGCTCGGTCGCCGCGTGCGCTACGTGCACGTGCCCGCCCCCGTCTTCCACGGCGTGCTGCGCGCCAGCGGGCTGCCCGCCTGGCGGGCCAGGGGACTGGTGCACCAGTTCGTCGACGTGGTGCGCCGCGGGCAGGACGGCGGGCGCCTGTGCAGCAGCGACGTCCCCGACCTGCTGGGCCGCCCGGCCAGGGGCGTCGCCGACTTCGCCCGCGCCCACCGCGCCGAGCTCGGCGCGGTCTGAGCCGTCCACGCCGGGACGGGTCCCCGGACCGCTCCGGGGCCGCGGCGGCGGGAGCACCGCACGGTGCTCCCGCGCGAGAACCCGTTCCGGCCGGCGGGAGGGGCGTCCCTCAGTTCCCGTCGCGGGTGAACAGGTGCTCGATGACGTCCTCGGCGGGCCGCGGCCCCGGCATGCGCGCGTGCTGCAGGCCCGCCAGGGCGATGGCCAGGGCGCGCCGCCACAGGTCGGGGGCGAACGCCCGCGAGGCGTCCAGGACGCTGCCCACCATGACGTGGACGGCCACGAGGTCCGCGGCGGTGACGTCGGCGGAGACGGTGCCCGCCGCCACCGCGCGCCGGAGGACCTCGTCGACGACCGGCGTCATCCGCCGGCTGGCGCGGTGGACGATGGCGTAGGAACCCCGCTGCCCGCGCAGGATCTCGCCGAGGGCCCGGTCGGCGGCTTCCAGCTCGAGCTGGCGCTCGAGGAACGCGGCCAGCCCCCGCCAGGGGTCCTCCTCCCTCGCGGCCTGCTCCGCCATCGCGCACACGGTGTCGACGTGCTCGCCGAAGACCGCGTCCACGAGGTCGTCGCGGGTGGGGAAGCGGCGGTAGACGGTGCCCACGCCGGTCCCGGCGGCGCGGGCGATCTCCTCGTAGGAGACGTCGAGGCCCCGCCGGGCCATCAGTTCCCCGGCGGTCGACAGCAGCAGTCGCCTGTTGCGCTCCGCGTCGCGGCGCAGGGGTTGCTCGGTGGGCGGCACCGGCCCGTCCCCGATCCCGTCCGACGCCGTGACGCCGTACCCCGTCCGGGTCCCGGACGCGGACCTGCGGGACCTGGCCGCCCGACTGGCGAGCACGCGCTGGCCCGAGGAGGAGACCGCCGCGGGCCAGGGCCCGGGGCTGCGCCGCCTGCGCGCTCTCGTCGAGCACTGGGCCGACGGCTACGACTGGCGCCGCTGCGAGGAGGAGCTGAACTCCTCCGGTTCCTCCCGCACGGTCGTCGACGGCCTGGGCATCCACTTCCTGCACGTGCGCTCGGCCGAGCCCGGCGCGAGGCCCCTGCTGCTGTGCCACGGCTGGCCCGGGTCGGTGCTGGAGTTCCGCCGCGTGATCGGTCCCCTGACCGACCCCGTCGCCCACGGCGGTCGCGCCGAGGACGCCTTCCACGTCGTCGTCCCCTCGATGCCCGGTTTCGGGTTCTCCGACAAGCCGACCACCACCGGGTGGGGCGTCGCGCGGATCGCCGACGCCTGGATCACCCTGATGCGCCGGCTGGGCTACGACGGCTGGTTCGCCCAGGGCGGTGACTGGGGCGCGGCGGTCGTGGACGCCATCGGCCGCCGGCCGGACTCGGGGTGCGCGGGGCTGCACTTCACCATGCCCCTGGTCTTCCCCACGGCGCGCGAGCTGCAGGAGGCGACGGCGGAGGAGCTGCGCATGGCCGAACGGGCGCAGCGGTACACCGACGAGCTGGACGCCTACGCCCGCGAGCAGTCCACCAGGCCGCAGACGATCGGCTACGCGCTGGCCGACTCCCCGGTCGGGCTCGCGGCGTGGATCTACACCCTGTTCGAGGACGTGGTGGACCACGACGGGTCGCCCGAGGACGTCGTCGGCCGCGACGAGATCCTCGACGACGTCATGACGTACTGGCTGCCCAACACCGGCGCCTCCGCCGCGCGGCTGTACTGGGAGTCCCGGCGGGAGCGCGGTCAGCACCGGGGAGCGGGAACCCCCGAACCCGGTCCCACGCCGGCGGGTTTCAGCGTCTTCCCCGGGGAGGCGGTCCAGGCGTCCCGGCGGTGGGTCGAACGGCGCTACGCGAGGGTCGTGCACCACGCCCGGCTGGAGCGCGGCGGCCACTTCGCCGCGATGGAGCAGCCGGAGGTCTTCACCGAGGAGGTGCGGACGACGTTCCGGGCGCTGCGCGGTCCCGCCTGAACCGGGTGCCCCGAGCGGCCGACGAGCCGCCGGCCCGCCGGCCCGCCCTCTCGCTCACCGGAGGCGCGCCGGGGCGGTGCGGTCCCCTCCTGCCGCACCGCCGACCGGCTCCCGGCCCCTCGGGGCGGCCGCGGGGACGGCGCTGCCGTGCCCGGTGCCGTCCGTGGGAGGTGGCAGCCGTACGACGCGAGCGGTGCACCCGTCCGTTGCACGACACCGGCGACGACTTCGGGCGCCCCGCCGCACCGGGGCCCGGAGGGTGGGTGCGCGCTCGTCGGGCGGCGCGGGGGAACTCACCCCGACGCGGCGGTGCTGCCGGCCGGCTCGGGCACCTCGTGCAGCCACCGCACCGGCAGGCGCCGCGGTGCCGGTGCGTCCAGCAGGGCCAGGGCGCCGACGTGACCGGCGGGCAGCCCGCCGAGCGCGCGGGTGCCGGCGTGCGGCGCACCGCCCAGCAGGGCCGCGGTCGCGGGTTCCGGGCGACCGTCGGGCTGGAACCCGACGGTGGACGGGTCCAGGGTCAGGGCGTGCCCGGTCGCCTTCAGCAGGGCCTCCTTGCGGGTCCAGGCCAGCGCGCGCTGCACGGGCCGTGAACCCGCGGGCAGGCTCGCCAGGTGCCGGCGCTCGAGGGGGGTCAGCACCAGGTCGTCGAAACCCTCGAAACCGGTGGAGGCGATCCGCTCGACGTCCACGCCCACGCGCCCGGCGGTCGAAGCGGCGACGAGGACGACGTCGCCGGCGTGGGAGGCGGAGAGCTGGACGGGCGGACCCGGCTCCTCCGCCTGCGGCAGCAGCACCGGCCGGCCGTGGGGCGCCTCCGCGCCCGCCCGCCCGCAGGTGGGGCACTCCCGTCCCACGCGCACCCGGTGGGGTTCCAGGCCGCTCGCGCCGGCCGCGGCGGCGCGCAGCAACCACGAGGCCGTGGCCGACCGGCAGCGGTCCACCGGCTGGTGGTGGCGGCGGGCCCGGGCCAGTTCCGCGGCGCTGAGCAGGTCGGCGCCGGGGCCGTCGGGGGACAGCAGGCCGGGTGCCGCTGCCAGCAGTGAGATGTCCGTCATGCGGGCGGATCCGCCTCCGGGGTTGACGAGCGGGGTTGAGGTGAGGCTAACCTCCCTCACTGTGATCAGCGAAGCGGGGACGAGCACGCCGGTGACCGTGGTCACCGGCGCCGCCGGGGGCATCGGCTCGGCCGTGGCCTCCGTCCTCGCCGCGCGCTCACCGGCCCTGCTCCTGCTGGACCGGGACGGCGACGCCCTGGCGGCCACGGCCGGGGACGCCGCCACCAGCGGCGCCCTGGTGCGCTCGCAGGTCTGCGACGTCACCTCCCGGGCCGGGGGGGGGGGGGGGGGGGGGGGGGGGGGGGGGGGGGGGGGGGGGGGGGGGGGGGGGGGGGGCGGGGGGGGGGGGGGCCGGCGGGGGGCCTCGGTGCGCATGACGGCGAAGAGGGTGCGGATGACCAGCGCGGTGTGCTCCAGGGCCTGCAGCCCGGTGCGCAGGGCCGGTTCGACGTCGGCGGTGCCCAGGGCCCGGGCGTTCAAGCGGCGCACGTCCTTGACGACCG
>NZ_JBJLSG010000094.1:0-18963 GCF_050871925.1 Kineococcus gurbantunggutensis | reverse complement strand
CGTGTTACTCACCCGTTCGCCACTGATCCCCCCCGAAGGGGTTCACCGTTCGACTTGCATGTGTTAAGCACGCCGCCAGCGTTCGTCCTGAGCCAGGATCAAACTCTCCGTCGAAAAAACCATAGACACCCGAAAGCGCCAGATCTTCGTGACTTGCTTAGTTTGACCTCTGGTCTCGAAAGTCCCACCACCACCTGGCGAGGAGGTGGCGGGGTTCAACACCAAAGGAATCCGAGACGCACCCCCCACCCGGCGGACGCCGGAAAAGGAGGACAACGCCACGGGGTTGATTGTTTGGCATCAACACTTGGCACACTGTTGAGTTCTCAAGAACCGGACGCACCCCGTCGACCCTCCCGCGAAGGAGAACCTGATCAGGGGCAACTTTCCCACTATAACCAGGAACCAGGCCGAACTTCAACCCATCCCCGGTCGAGCTTTCCGGTGCCACCCACCCGCAGCGAGCCCCCGCGGCCTCCCGGCCCCGGCGGCCGCCCCGTCCGGGCGACAGGAAGAACAGTACGCCGCTGACGCCCCGAGCACCAAATCCGTGCCGGGACGGGAACGGATCCGTTACTGCCGCAACGGAACCGAGACGGCGGCGAGGGACTTGCGACCGCGCCGCAGGACGGCGTAGCGGCCCTGCAGCAGACCGGCGCCGGCCAGGGCGTCGGCCAGCGTCGCCTCGGGATCGGCCACCTTGGTGTTGTTCACGTAGGCACCGCCCTCCCCGATGGTGCGGCGGGCCGCGCTGCGGGAGGGGGCCAGGCCGGTGTCCACCAGGAGCTGGGCCACCGGGACGTCGAGGGAGTCCGGGGTGGCGGTGGGCAGCTCCTCCAGGGCACCGCGCAGGGTGCGCTCGTCGATCGCCGACAGGTCCGAGCCGCCGAAGAGGGCCGCCGAGGCGTCCTGGACGGCGCGGGCCGCGGCCTCCCCGTGCACCAGGGCCGTCACGTCGTGCGCCAGGGCGCGCTGGGCCGCGCGGGCCCGCGGCTGCTCGCGGGCCTGCCGGCCCAGCTCCTCGATCTCCTCCCGGCTGCGGAAGGAGAACGCCTTCAGGTAGCCCTCCACCTGGGAGTCCTCGGCGTTGAGCCAGAACTGGAAGAAGGCGTACGGGCTGGTCAGCTCCGGGTCGAGCCAGACCGCGCCGGACTCCGTCTTGCCGAACTTGGTGCCGTCCGCCTTGGTCAGCAGCGGGGTGGCCAGCGCGTGGACGGTGTCGCCGTCCACGCGGCGCACCAGCTCGCAGCCGGCGGTGATGTTGCCCCACTGGTCCGAGCCGCCCAGCTGCAGGGCGCAGCCGTGCCGGCGGTGCAGCTGCAGGTAGTCGTTGGACTGCAGCAGCACGTAGGCGAACTCGGTGAAGGAGATGCCCGTGGTGGCCAGGCGCTTGGCCACCGCCTCGCGGTCCAGCATCCGGTTGACGCTGAAGTGCTTGCCCACGTCGCGCAGGAACTCGATGGTCGACATGGGCTGTGTCCAGTCCAGGTTGTTGACCATCGTCGCGGCCGCCGGCCCGTCGAAGTCCAGGAACGGCGCGATCTGCGACTGCAGGCGCCCCACCCAGCCGGCCACCGTGGCGGGGTCGTTCATCGTGCGCTCGGCCGAGGGTCGCGGGTCCCCGACCAGGCCGGTGGCCCCGCCCACCAGGATCAGCGGCTTGTGCCCGGCCCGCTGCAGCCGCCGGGCGGTGAGCACCTGCACCAGGTGCCCCACGTGCAGGCTCGCCGCCGTCGGGTCGAAGCCCACGTAGTACGTGAGCGGTCCGCTCTGCAGCGCCTGGCGCAGCGCGGCCTCGTCGGTGGACTGCGCCACCAGGCCCCGCCACTGCAGCTCGTCCCAGACCTCGCTCACGGCTCGACTCTCCTCAGGTCCGTGGCGGGGCGCCTCTGGCCCCGCCGGGTGGCCCCAGCCTGCCCGATCAGGCGCGCCGCGGTCGACGCGGTACCGCGGCCCGGTACGGCGAGACGGTCGGCTCACCGGTCGCCCAGGCGCGCCAGGGGGTGGGCGCACCGGCGCCGGCCACGCCGACGCGCGGCCCCCAGGACACCCCCGCGTCCGGCAGCGGCCGGCCCGCGAGGACCTCCAGCGGCCCGCCGGAGCAGACGTCCGCCCCGCCGAGCGCGCCGGTGACCCCCAGGGCCTGCGTCAGGCGGGCCGGCCCGCGCGCGAGGTCGGCGTCGCGGCGGGCCGCGGGGCGGCGCGAGCGCGCCAGCTCCACGCCCTCCACGACCTCGCCGGCGCGCAGCAGCACCGCCGAGGCGGTGCCCTCCGCGCCCGTCACCAGGTTCACGCACCAGTGCATCCCGTACGAGAAGTACACGTAGGCGTGGCCGGCCGGGCCGAACATCACCGCGGTGCGCGCGGTGCGGCCGCGGAAGGCGTGCGACCCCGGGTCGGCCGCCCCCGCGTACGCCTCGACCTCGGTCAGCCGCACCGCCACCGCGCCGTCGGCGGTGCGGTGGCGCACGACGCGGCCGAGCAGGTCGCGGGCGACCTCCAGCACGTCCCGGGCGAAGAAGTCCCGCGGCAGGGGCGCCGAGGGCGTCAGGGGCGCGTCCACGCCCGGTACCCGTCCAGCGCGGCGCGCGCCTGCTCCAGCTGCTCGGCCACCCGCACCGGCGCGGTGCCGCCGACGGCGTCGCGCGAGGCGAGCGAGCCGGCGACGCTGAGCACGCTGCGGACCTCCGGCGTCAGGTGCGGGGAGATCGAGGCGAGGTCGTCCTCGGTGAGGTCCCACAGCTCCACGGCGCGGCCCTCGACCTCGCTGCGCTCCTCGCAGCGGCGCACGCACGCGCCGGAGAGGTGGTGCGCCTCGCGGAAGGGGACGCCCCGGCGCACCAGCCACTCGGCCACGTCCGTGGCCAGCGCGAAGCCCTGCGGGGCCAGATCGGCCATCCGCCCGGTGTGGAAGCGCAGCGTGCCGACCATGCCGGCGACCGCGGGCAGCAGCAGCTCGAGGGTGTCGACGGCGTCGAACACCGGCTCCTTGTCCTCCTGCAGGTCCCGGTTGTAGGCCAGCGGCAGGCCCTTCAGCGTGCTCAGCAGGCCCGTCAGGTCGCCGATGAGCCGGCCCGCCTTGCCGCGCGCGAGCTCCGCCACGTCGGGGTTCTTCTTCTGCGGCATGATGCTCGACCCCGTGGACCAGGCGTCGTCCAGCGTGACGAAGGAGAACTCCTTCGTGGCCCACAGCACGACCTCCTCGGAGATCCGGGAGAGGTCCACCCCGATCATCGCCGCGACGAAGGCGAACTCCGCGGCGACGTCGCGCGAGGCGGTGCCGTCGATGGAGTTCTCCACGCTGCGGGTGAAGCCCAGCTCCTCGGCCACCGCCTGCGGGTCCAGCCCCAGGGAGGAGCCCGCCAGCGCACCGGAGCCGTAGGGGGACACCGCGGCGCGCTCGTCCCAGTCGCGCAGGCGCTGCACGTCGCGCAGCAGCGGCCAGGCGTGCGCCAGCAGGTGGTGGGCCAGCAGCACCGGCTGGGCGTGCTGCAGGTGCGTGCGCCCCGGCATGGCGGCACCGGGGTGGGCCGCGGCCTGCTCCACCAGGGCCTCGACGACGTCGAGCACCCCGGCGGCGACCGTGCGGGCGTGCTCGCGCAGGAACACCCGCAGCAGCGTGGCGATCTGGTCGTTGCGCGAGCGCCCGGCGCGCAGGCGGCCGCCGACGTCGGCGCCCACGCGCTCGACGAGCGCGCGCTCCAGCGCGGAGTGCACGTCCTCGTCGTCCTCGGCGGGGGTGAAGGCGCCGGAGACGACGTCCGCCTCCAGGGCGTCGATGCCCGCCAGGAGGGCTGCGAGCACCGCGTCGTCGAGCAGGCCGGCGCGGTGCAGCACCCGGGCGTGGGCGCGCGAGCCCGCCAGGTCGTGCCGGGCCAGGCGGAAGTCGAAGTGCGTGGACTTCGACAGCGCGGCCATCGCCTGCGCGGGCCCGCTGGCGAAGCGCGCGCCCCACAGCCCCTTCTCGGCCTGCCGGTGCAGCGGCTGCTCGCTCACGGGGTCTCTCCTTCGTCGTGGGGGGTGGGACCGGCGGTGGGGGCGTCCTCGCGGCGGGCCAGCGCCAGGAACCGCGCGGCGACGGCAGCGCCGCCCAGCGGGTCGCGGGAGATGACGAGGACGGTGTCGTCGCCGGCGATGGTGCCCAGCACCGACGGCATGAGGGAGTGGTCGATCGCGCTGGCCAGGAACTGCGCGGCCCCCGGCGGGGTGCGCAGGACCACCAGGTTCGCCGACGCCTCGGCGCTCACCAGCAGCTCCTCGCACCAGCGGGCCAGGCGCGCGTCGAGGACCTCCTGCGCGACGCCGCGGCGCGGGGTGCGGTCGCCGCCCTCGGCGGGCAGGGCGTAGACGAGGCCGCGGTCGCCGTCGCGGACCTTCACGGCGCCGAGCTCGACGAGGTCGCGCGAGAGCGTGGCCTGGGTGACCGCCACGCCCTCGGCCGCCAGGTGCGCGGCCAGCTCCGTCTGCGAGCGCACCGGCGAGCGCGCCAGCACCGCGGCGATCCGGTCGTGCCGGAACGCCTTGGTGCCCGTGCCCGACGCCGCGCTCACCGCGAGTTCGCGAGCAGCCAGACGAGCAGCGCCTTCTGGGCGTGCAGCCGGTTCTCCGCCTCGTCCCACACCACCGACTGCGGCCCGTCCAGGACCTCGGCGGAGATCTCCTTGCCGCGGTAGGCCGGCAGGCAGTGCAGGACGATCGCCGCGGGGTCGGCCAGGGCCATCGTCTCCGCCGTCACCGCGTACGGGGTGAAGCGCTGCAGGCGGTCGGCGGCGTCCAGGCCCTCCTGGCCCATGCTGATCCAGGTGTCGGTGACCACGACGTCGGCGCCGGCGGCGGCCTCGCGCGGGTCCTGCGTGACGGTGACGGACCCGCCGGTGCCGGTCGCCACGGCGCGGGCGCGCTCCACGATCCCCGCGTCGGGCAGGTCGGTGGGCGGGGTGGCGATGCGCACGTGCAGCCCGGCCGTGGCGCCGCCCAGGGCGTAGGAGTGGGCCATGTTGTTCGCCCCGTCGCCGAGGTAGGCCATCGTCAGCCCGGCCAGGCGGCCCTTGTGCTCGGCGACCGTCTGCAGGTCGGCGAGGATCTGGCACGGGTGGTAGTCGTCGCTGAGGGAGTTCACGACCGGCACGCGCGAGTGGGCGGCCATCTCCTCCAGGCGCGACTGCGCGAAGGTCCGCCACACGATCGCGGCGACCTGGCGCTCCAGCACGCGGGCGGTGTCGGCGACCGGCTCGCCGCGGTCCAGCTGGGAGCCGGCGGCGTCGATGACGAGCGGGGAACCGCCCAGCTCGGCCACGCCGACGCTGAACGAGACGCGGGTGCGGGTGGAGGGCTTGTCGAACAGCAGCGCGACGGTGCGCGGGCCCTCCAGGGGCCGCTCGGCGAAGCGGTCGGTCTTCAGCCGGGCCGCGAGCGCCAGGACCTCGGCCTGCTCGGCCGGGCTGAGGTCGTCGTCGGCCAGGAAGTGGCGGGTGGTCACGCGTCCTCCGCGGTGTTCTGGGCGTCGTCGAGCACGGACGGCAGGGCCTGCAGGAAGGTGTCCGCCTGCGCGGCGGTGAGCACCAGCGGCGGGGCCAGGCGCAGGGTGCCGGGGCGCACGGCGTTGACGATGAAGCCGCGCGCCAGGGCGGCGCTCACGGCGGCGGGGGCGACCGGAGCGGTCAGCTCGACCCCCAGCAGCAGGCCCTCGCCGCGCACGCCGGCCACCAGGGGGTGGCCCAGCGCGGCGATCCCCTCGCGCAGGTGCGCGCCGACGGCGCGGACGTTCCCCAGCAGCCCGTCGCGCTCGACGGCGTGCAGGGTCGCCAGGCCGGCCGCGGCCGCGACGGGGTTGCCCCCGAACGTGGTGCCGTGCTGCCCGGCGCCGAGCAGGGCGGCGTTGCGCGGGCCCAGGGCCAGCGCCGCGCCGACGGGGATCCCGCCGCCCAGGCCCTTGGCGACCGTGACGACGTCGGGCAGGACGCCGGCGTGGCGGGCCTGCTGGTGGGCGAACCACTCCCCCGTGCGCCCGATGCCGGTCTGCACCTCGTCGAGGACGAGCAGGGCGCCGTGGTCGGCGGTGATGCGCCGGGCGGCGGCCAGGTAGCCGTCGGGCGCGGGGTTGACGCCGCCCTCGCCCTGGACGGGTTCGAGGAAGACCGCGGCGGTGGCGCCGTCGACGGCGCGGCCCAGCGCGCCGACGTCGCCGTAGGGGACGAACTCCACCCCGCCGGGCAGCGGCTCGAACGGGGCGCGGTAGGCCTGCTTGGAGGTCAGCGCCAGGGCGCCCATCGTGCGGCCGTGGAAGGCGTCCACGGCCGCGACGACCTTGGGGCGGCCGGTGCGCCGGGCCATCTTGAACGCCGCCTCGTTGGCCTCGGCGCCGGAGTTGCAGAAGAACACCCGCGAGCCCTCCGGGGCTCGGGCGACCTCGAGCAGCCGCTCGGCCAGGGCGATCTGGGGGGCGGTGGCGAAGAAGTTCGACACATGGCCCAGCGTGGTCAGCTGCGAGGTGACCGCGGCCACCAGCAGCGGGTGCGCGTGGCCGAGGGCGTTGGTGGCGATGCCCGCCAGCAGGTCCAGGTAGCGGTTGCCGTCGGCGTCCCAGACGTGGCAGCCCTCGCCGCGCACCAGGACGCGCTGCGGGGTGCCGTAGGTGCCCATGACCGACGAGGAGTAGCGCTGCAGCCACGCCGCCGCGCCACCCTCGGTCACCGGCAGGGCCTCGGCCCCTCCCGCGAGCTCCACCGCTCCCGCCGCGGCTCCTGCCGCTGCTGCCGCCACCGCTGCTCCCCCCTCGAGGTTCACGGCACGACCATCGTGCCGTTGCCGGAGGTCGTAAAGACCTCCAGCAGGACCGAGTGCGCCAGCCGGCCGTCGATGACCGTGGCGCGCGGCACGCCGCCGCGCACCGCGCGCAGGCACGCCTCCATCTTCGGCACCATGCCGGACTCCAGGGACGGCAGCAGGTCCGCCAGCTCCCCGGAGGTGATCTCGCTGACCAGCGACTCGCGGTTCGGCCAGTCCGCGTACAGGCCCGCCACGTCGGTCATGACGACGAACTTCTGCGCCCCCAGCGCGACGGCGATGGCGGAGGCCGCGGTGTCGGCGTTGACGTTGAGGACCGAGCCCGGCACGGCCCGGCCGTCCGCGTCGACCTCGGGGGCGATCGTGGAGATGACCGGGATGCGCCCGGCGTCCAGCAGGTCGTTGACGGCGGCCGGGTCCACCCCCACCACGTCGCCGACGAGGCCGACGTCGACGAGCTCGCCGTCGACGAGGGCCTCGCGCCGCACGGCGCGCAGCAGCCCGCCGTCCTCGCCGGACAGCCCCACCGCCAGGGGGCCGTGGGCGTTGAGCAGGCCGACGAGCTCGCGGCCCACCTGGCCCACGAGCACCATCCGCACGACCTCCATCGCCTCGGGGGTCGTCACGCGCAGGCCGCCGCGGAACTCGCTGGCGATGCCCAGGCGGTCGAGCATGGCGGAGATCTGCGGGCCCCCGCCGTGCACCACGACGGGGCGCAGGCCCGCGGTGCGCAGGAACACCACGTCCTGCGCGAAGGCGCGCTTGAGGTCGTCGTCGACCATGGCGTTGCCCCCGTACTTCAGCACGACCAGGGCGCCGTGCCACTTCTGCAGCCAGGGCAGGGCCTCGACGAGCACGCTCGCCTTGTCCTCCGCGGTCAGGTTCGTCAGGTCGCTCATGTGGAGTAGGCGCTGTTCTCGTGGACGTAGGCGTGGGTGAGGTCGTTGGTCCAGACGGTGGCGCTGTGCTCGCCGGCGTGCAGGTCCACGCGCACGTGCACCTCGCGGGGCGCGAGGTCGACCTGCGCGGGGTCGGCGCCGGGGGCGCCGCCGACGCACACGGGGACGCCGTTGAGGCTGACGTCCAGCGCCTGCGGGTCGAACTCGGCGGAGGTGGTGCCCACGGCGGCCATGACGCGGCCCCAGTTGGGGTCCTTGCCGAAGACCGCGGCCTTGAAGAGGTTGTTGCGGGCGATGGAGCGGCCCACCTCGACGGCGTCGTCCTCGCGGGCGGCGCCGACGACCTCCACGGCGATGTCGTGGTCGGCGCCCTCGGCGTCGCCGACGAGCATGCGGGCCAGGCGGGCGCACACGTCGTGCACGGCCGCGTCCAGCTCGGCCGGCTCCGGGCGCACGCCGGAGGCGCCGCTGGCCAGCAGCACGACGGTGTCGTTGGTCGACGTGCAGCCGTCGGAGTCCACCCGGTCGAAGGTGGTGCGGGTGGCCGCGCGCAGGGCCCGGTCCAGCTCCGCCGGCTCGGCGACGGCGTCGGTGGTCAGCACCACGAGCATCGTGGCCAGGCCCGGGGCGAGCATGCCCGCGCCCTTGGCCATGCCCCCGACGGTGAACCCGCCGACCTCGGCGACGGCCTGCTTGGAGACGGTGTCGGTCGTCATGATCGCCGTGGCGGCGTCGGGGCCGCCGTCGGCGGACAGCGCGCCGTGCGCGGTGCGCACGCCGTCCAGGAGCCGCTCGCGGGGCAGCTCGACGCCGATCAGCCCCGTGGAGCAGACCACGACGTCGCCGGCGCCGCAGCCGAGCAGCTCGCCGACGAGCTCGGCGGTGGCGTGGGTGGTCTGGAAGCCCGCCGGGCCGGTGAAGCAGTTCGCGCCGCCGGAGTTCAGCACGACCGCGCGGAGCCGGCCGTCGGCGCTGGCCCGCTCGCTCCACAGCACCGGGTGCGCCTTGCACCGGTTGGAGGTGTAGACGGCGGCCGCGGCGTCGAGCGGGCCGTCGTTGACGACGAGGGCGACGTCGGGCCTGCCGCTGGGCTTGAGCCCGGCGGTGGCGCCGGCGGCGCGGAAGCCGGCGGGGGCGGTGACGCTCACGGGGCCACCCCCACCGCGCTCAGACCGGTGGTCTCGTCCAGCCCGAGGGCGGCGTTGACGCTCTGCACGGCTCCCCCCGCGGTGCCCTTGGTGAGGTTGTCGATGGCGGCCACGACGACGACGCGCCCGGCGTGCTCGTCCACGGCCAGCTGCAGGAGCGCGGAGTTGCCGCCCAGGACCGAGGCGGTCGTGGGCCAGCGGCCCTCGGGCAGCAGGTGGACGAACGGCTCGTCCGCGTACGCCCGCTCCCAGGCGGCGCGCACGTCGGCGGCGGCCGCACCGGGGGCGAGCCGGGCGGTGCAGGTGGCGAGGATGCCGCGGGGCATCGGCGCCAGCGTGGGGGTGAAGGAGACCGACACCGGAGCACCGGCGGCCAGGGCGAGGTTCTGCTCGATCTCGGGGGTGTGCCGGTGGCCGCCGCCGACGCCGTAGGGGCTCATCGAGCCCATGACCTCCGCCGAGAGCAGGTGCGGCTTGAGGCTCTTGCCGGCGCCGGAGGTGCCCGAGGCGGCGACCACGACGACGTCCTCGCCGGCCAGCAGGCCGGCGGCGAAGCCGGGCGCCAGGGCCAGGCTCACGCTGGTGGGGTAGCAGCCGGGCACCGCGACGCGGCGCGCGCCGGCCAGGCGCTCGCGCTGCTTGCCGCCGCCGGCCAGCGGCAGCTCGGGCAGCCCGTAGGGCCAGCTGCCGGCGTGCTCGGAGCCGTAGAAGCGCTCCCACTGCGCGGGGTCGGTCAGCCGGTGGTCGGCGCCGCAGTCCACGACGAGCACGTCCTCGCCGAGCTCGGCGGCCACGGCGGCGGAGTGCCCGTGCGGCAGCGCCAGGAACACCACGTCGTGGCCGGCGAGCACCTCGGCGGTGGTGGGCCGCAGGACGCGCCCGGCCAGCGGCAGCAGGTGCGGCTGCAGCTCGCCGAGCGCGGTGCCGGCGTTGGAGGCGCCGGTCAGGGCGCCGATCTCCACGTGCGGGTGCTGCAGCAGCAGCCGCAGCAGCTCACCGCCGGCGTAGCCGCTGGCGCCCGCGACGGCGACCTTCAGCCGCCTGTCCGTCTCCATGCGCATGACCATACACGTTGGCGCGTAGTCATGCATCAAGGGTCAGGCCAGCGGGTCCCCCGGGCCGTAGGGCGCCAGGCCCAGCACCCGGGCGGAGGCCGGCAGGTCCGCGCGCGCCGCGGCCGCCAGCGAGGCCGGGGTGTCCACCCCGGCGCGCACCAGCCGCCCGGCCCACGCGTCCAGCTCCCCGCGGGCCACGGCCAGCACCAGCGCGACCACGTCGGCCGGGTCGGTCCACTCGGTGCGCTGGGCGTGCTGGGCCATGGAGGTGGACATGGCCGTGCGCACCACCCCGGGCGAGACCTCGAAGGCCAGCACCCCGTGCTCGCGCCCGGCCGCGGTCAGCGCCCCGCCCAGGCGGAACAGCGCCGCCTTGCTCGCGCCGTACGCCGCGTGCACCGGCGAGTCCTTGTGCGCCGCGCCGGAGCTGAGGTCGACCACCCGCCCGCCGCCGCGCGCCACCATGCCCGGCACCACCGCGCGCACCAGGTGGAAGGGGCCCAGGACGTTGGCCTCCAGCACCCGGCGCACCTCCTCCGGGTCCGCCTCCCACGGCACGGCCTCGTCGGCCTCGATGCGCCCGGCGTTGTTCACCAGCAGGGTGGCCCCGCCCAGCTCGGACTCCAGCGCGTGCACCGCGGCCGCCACCGCGCGCGCGTCGGTCACGTCGACGGCGGTGGCCACCGCGCGCCCGCCGGCGGCGGTGGCCTCCTCCACGACCTCGTCCAGCGCCACCGCGTCGCGCGCCAGGGCGCCGACCGCCCAGCCGGCGCGGACCAGGCCCAGCACCAGCTCGCGCCCGATGCCGCGGCTGGCGCCGGTGACCAGCGCCACGCCCCCGCGCTCAGGCACGCTGCACCGCCCCGGTGCGGCGGGCCGCCTCGGCCACCGCGGCCTCGCGGGCGGCGCTGGCCTCCTCCGCCGTCAGGGTGCGGTCCGGGGCTCGGAAGCGCAGCGCGTACGCCAGGGACCTGCGCCCCTCGCCCACCTGGGGGCCGGTGTAGACGTCGAACAGGCGCACGTCCTCCAGCAGCTCGCCGGCGCCCTCGCGCAGCGCCTCCTCGACGGCGGCCGCGGCCACCGCCCCCTCGACCACCAGCGCGACGTCCTGGGTGGCCGCCGGGTAGCCGGACAGCTCCGCCACCTGCGGGGTCGCGCCGACCTGCGCGAGCAGGACGTCCAGGTCCAGCTCGAAGGCCGCCGAGCGCGCCGGCAGCTCCAGCGCGGCCAGGGCCGCCGGGTGCAGCTCGCCGGCGTGGCCGACGAGGTGACCCGCCGGGGTGCTCACCCGGGCGCAGCGGCCCGGGTGCCACGGCGCGTGCTCGCCGGCCTCCACCACGACCGGCACGCCCAGCGCCGCGGCGACGGTGCGCACCGCGTCCACCGCGTCCGCCCACAGCACCGGCTCGGCGTCGCGGGCGAAGCCGGCGGCGGCCGCGCCCGGCGGGCGGCGGGTGCCGGTGAGCACCCCGGCCACGTGCAGCGGCTGCGGCGGTACCGCGGCCAGCAGGGCGGTCAGCTCCTCCTCGCCGGGGCGGCGGTCCGCGCCCGGCAGCGGGGCCGGGCCGGTGCCCGCGCGCGGGCGGGTGACCGCGCCGAACTCCACCAGCGCCAGGTCGCGCAGGCCGCGCGAGACGTTGCGGCGCACCACCTCCACCAGCGAGTCCAGCACGGCGGTGCGCATCAGCGGCTGCTGCTCCGACAGCGGGTTGGCCAGCCGCAGCGCCGCGCGGCGCGGGTCGTCGGCCGGCAGGCCCTGCGCGTCGTGCACGGCGGCGGCCACGAACGGGTAGGACAGGACCTCCACGAACCCGTCGTCCGCCAGCGCCCGCGCCGCCGAGCGGCGGGCGCGCTGGCCGGCGGTCAGGCCCCGCCCGGCCGGGGCCGCCGGCAGCACCGAGGGGATCGTGTCGTAGCCACGCAGGCGCGCGACCTCCTCCACGAGGTCCACCGGCTGCAGCAGGTCCGGCCGCCAGCTCGGCGGCACGACCGCGAGGCCGGCGCCGTCGGTGCTCACAGTGCAGCCGATCTCCTCCAGGGCGCCGACGACCTCCTGCTCGGTGAACGGCGCGCCGACGACCCGCTCGACGAAGCCGGCGGGCATCGACAGCAGCGGCGGGGCGGCCGGCCCGCCGACGTCGGTGGCGCCCGGGTCGGCGGTGCCGCCGCCGTGCTCGACGAGCAGGCGCACCGCCAGCTCCGCCACCTGCGCGGCCACCGCCGGGTCCACGCCGCGCTCGAAGCGCTTGGCGCTCTCCGTGGGCAGCTTGTGGCGGCGGGCGGTGCGCGCGACCGAGAGCTGGGCGAAGTGCGCGGCCTCGACGAGCACGTCGGTGGTCGAGGACGACACCTCGGTGACGGCGCCGCCCATGACGCCGGCCAGGGACAGCACCCGGGAGGTGGACGGGTCGCCGGGCACCTCGTCGGTGATGAGCAGGTCCTCGGGGTCCAGGACCCGCTCGACGTCGTCGAGGGTGGTCAGCCGCTCCCCCGCGCGGGCCCGGCGCACCACCAGCTCGCCCTGCAGCCGGCCCAGGTCGTAGGCGTGCAGCGGCTGCCCGGTCTCCAGCATGAGGTAGTTGGTGACGTCCACGGCCAGCGAGATCGAGCGCATGCCGGCCTGGCGGACGCGGTCGGCGATGAACCGCGGCGTCGGGGCGGAGGGGTCGACCCCGCGCACCACCCGCGCCACGAACCGGTCGCAGCCGGCCGCCCCGCGCACCGGCGCGTCGTCGGCCAGGCGCACCGGGTACCCCGCTCCGGCCGCGGCCGGCACGTCGACGGCGACCGGGTCGCGGAAGACCCGCGCGACGGGGCGGCGGGTGCCGTGGGCGTACTCGCGGGCGATGCCGCGCACGCTGAAGCAGTAGCCGCGGTCGGGGGTGACGTTGACCTCGACGGTCTCCTCGTCCAGGCCCAGCAGCGCCAGCGCGTCCTGCCCGGGGGTCAGCTCGGCGCCGGGCAGGTGGCGCTCGAGCACGATGATCCCGGAGTGGTCCGCGCCCAGGCCCAGCTCCCTGGCCGAGCAGATCATCCCGTCGGAGACGTGCCCGTACGTCTTGCGCGAGGCGATGGCGAAGCCGCCGGGCAGCACGGCGCCGGGCAGGGCCACCACGACGGCGTCGCCGGCGGTGAAGTTGTGCGCGCCGCACACGATGCCGCGGTGCCCGTCGGGGCCGTTGTGCTCGGGGCCGACGTCGACGTGGCACCAGTTGACCGTCTTGCCGTTCTTCTGCGGCTCCGGCACGAGGTCGAGCACGCGGCCGACGACGAGGGGGCCGGTGACGTCGGAGGTGTGCACGCCCTCCTCCTCCAGGCCCACCCGCACCAGGGCGGCGGCCACGTCGGCGCCGCGCGCGCCGGGCTCCAGCTCGACGTGCTCGGCCAGCCAGCTCAGGGGCACGCGCATCAGAGCTCGTCCTGCCCCTCGCCGGCGGCGGCCGGGACGCGGCCGCCGAGGACGTCGGCCACCCCCGACGCCGAGAGGTCCTCCACGCCGAACGCCCGGCTGAACCGCACGTCGCCCTCCACCATGTCGCGCATGTCCGTCACCCCGTTGCGGAACATCAGGGTCCGCTCGATCCCCATCCCGAAGGCGAAGCCCTGGTAGCGCTGCGGGTCGATCCCGCACGCGCGCAGGACGTTCGGGTTGACCATCCCGCACCCGCCCCACTCGATCCAGCCGCGCTCGGCCTCCCGGCCCAGGGAGAAGCGCAGGTCCAGCTCGGCGCTGGGCTCGGTGAAGGGGAAGAACGCCGGGCGCCAGCGGGTCTCCACGGCGTCGCCGAACATGGCGCGCGCGAAGTGGTCCAGGGTGCCCTTCAGGTGCGCCATCGTCAGGCCCTCGTCGATCGCGATGCCCTCCAGCTGGTGGAACACCGGCGTATGGGTGGCGTCCAGCTCGTCGGTGCGGAACACCTTGCCGGGGCAGACCACGTACAGCGGCACGCCGCGCGTCAGCAGCGAGCGCGCCTGCACCGGGGAGGTGTGCGTGCGCAGCACCAGGCCCGAGCCGGAGCCGCCGCGCTCGTCGGCGACGTAGAAGGTGTCCTGCATCTGCCGGGCGGGGTGGTCGGCGTCGAAGTTCAGGGCGTCGAAGTTGAACCACTCCGCCTCGACCTCGGGCCCCTCGGCGACCTCCCAGCCCATCGCCGTGAAGACGTCGGCGACGCGCTCCATCAGCAGCGGCAGCGGGTGGCGGGCGCCGCGCTCGGGGCGGCGCGCCGGCAGGGTCACGTCGACGACCTCCGCGCGCAGCGCGCGCTCCTCCTCCTGCGCGCGCAGGACCTCGGTGCGCGCGGCCAGGGCCTGGTTCAGGCGGCCGCGGGCGGCGCCCACGCGCTTGCCGGCGGCGGCCCTGTCCGGCCCGGGCAGCGAGGCGATGGCCCGGTTCGCCAGCGCCAGCGGGCTGCGGTCCCCGGCGTGGGCCAGGCGGGCGGCCTTGAGCGCGTCGAGGTCGCCCGCGGCGGCCACCGCCGTCAGCGCCTCGTCGAGGGCGGCCTGCACGGCGGCCTCCCCGAGCGGACCGTCGGCCGCCGCGGCGGCGGTTTCAGCGGGCATCGGGTGCGACGTCTCCTCCCGGTCGGCGGCCGGGGGTCCCCGGCCGCGGGCATCGGGGCGATCCTCCCAGACGCCGTGGGCCGGGGCGGTCGGCAGGCGGTCAGTACGGGGTCGCGGGCGGTTCGCCGGCGGGCAGGCGCACCCGGAAGCGCGCCCCGCCCGCGGGCGAGGCCGAGACCTCCACGTCCCCGCCGTGCGCCTCCACCAGCCCGCGCGTGACGTACAGGCCCAGGCCGGTGCCGCCGCGGCTGCCGCCGTGCCAGAACTTGGAGAAGACGTACGGCCGGTTCTCCGGCGGCACGCCCTCGCCGGCGTCGTCGACGGTCAGGACCACCTCGCCCGGTTCGGCCGGGTCCAGCGCGGGGTCGTGGGCGACGGTGAGGACGACGGTGCCGGCGCCGTGCCGCACCGCGTTCTCCACGAGGTTGGTGACCACCTGCGCCAGGCGGTCGGGGTCGGCCCACAGGTCCGGCAGCCCCTCGGCCAGCCGCAGCTCGAAGCGGTCGTCCTCGTAGCCGGCCACCCGCAGGCGCTCCACGTGCTCGCGCACGAGCGCGGGCAGGTCCACCGGGCGGCGGTGCACCTGCAGCCGGCCGGTGTCCACCCGGGAGACGTCCAGCAGGTCGCCCACCAGGCGGGTGACGCGGTCGGCGTCGGCCTGCACCGTGGTCAGCATCAGGCGCTTCTGCTCGTCGGTGAAGCGGTCCCAGCGCCGCAGCAGGCTCGCGGTGAACTGCTTCACCGACGTCAGCGGCGAGCGCAGCTCGTGGGCGACGGTGGCGATGAGGCTGGCCGCGTCGGACTCCGCGCGGCGGCGCTGGCCGGTGCCGCGCAGCGCCACCACCGCGCGCTGGACCGCACCGGCCTCCGAGCGCACGTAGCGGGCGGTCACCAGCAGCTCGCGCCCGCCGGGCAGCAGCAGCATCCGCTCGGAGTGCCCGTCGGAGGTGTCGAGGGCGGGGTCGGCCACGTCCCACCAGCGGCGG
Organism: Kineococcus gurbantunggutensis; assembly: GCF_050871925.1. Classification (NCBI taxonomy): domain Bacteria; kingdom Bacillati; phylum Actinomycetota; class Actinomycetes; order Kineosporiales; family Kineosporiaceae; genus Kineococcus; species Kineococcus gurbantunggutensis. The sequence continues at coordinate 3,529 of NZ_JBJLSG010000094.1, read as the reverse complement.
CCGGAGGTGTCCTGCAGCGGCAGCGCCCGGCGCACGTCCGAGCCCAGCAGGTCCTGGCGGCTGCGGCCCAGCAGGGCGGCCGCGGCGGCGTTGACGGCCGTGATGCGCCGGTCGGCGTCGACGAGCACCACGCCGTCGGGCAGCTCGTCCAGCGGCACCAGCCCGCCGGCGCCGGGGGCGGCCGGCCCGCTCGGGGCCTCCCGGTGCGGGCGCACGGGTGGGAGCGCCGCCGCGGGAGCGGCCCCGGTGGTCCCCCTCACCTCGGGCACGGGCCGAGGCTAGGGCATGCGGCGCGGATCACCGCGCCGGGCGCGCGCCGGGGCCCGGGCGGGGACCCGCCGAGCCGCCGGGCGCGGCGGGCCTCAGCGCGCCCGGCGCTGCGCGCGGGCGCTGGCGTACAGGCACACCACGGCCGCGGTGGCCAGGTTCAGGCTCTCCGCGCGCCCGTGCAGCGGCACGCGCACGACGGCGTCCGCCGCGGCCCGCCCGGCGTCGTCCAGCCCGGCGGCCTCGTTGCCGAACAGCCACGCCGTGGGCGAGGCCAGGTCCACGGGCGCGGGCGCCGCGGTGGCGGCCGCGTCGGCCAGGTCGTCCAGGTCCAGGGCCCCGGTGCCGTCGGCGGCCAGCACCGAGCACCCCGCCGCCCGCAGGGCGCTCACGGCGCCCTCCAGCGGGACGCCGACGACCACGGGCAGGTGGAACAGGCTGCCCGCGGTGGATCGCACGCACTTGGGGTTGAACACGTCCACGCTGCCGGCGGTGAGCACCACGGCGTCGGCCCCGGCGGCGTCGGCGGCGCGCAGCACGGTGCCCGCGTTGCCCGGGTCGCGCACCCGGTCCAGCAGCGCCACCAGGCGGGGCCGGCGGGCCAGGACGTCGGGCAGCTCCGCGGTCGCCGTCGGGCACACCGCCACCAGCCCCTGGGGGGTGACGGTGTCGGTCATGGCGGCCAGGACCTCGTCGGTGACCGTCCACGTGCGCACGCCGTGCTCGAGGGCGTCGGCCACGATCCGCGGGTACCGCTGCGCGGCCTCGTCGGTGGCGTACAGCTCCAGCACCACCGGCGCGCCCGGCACGCCGTCCGCGCGGGTGCGCGCGGCCACGTGCGCGGCGACGGCCTCGCGCACCGCCTGCGGGCCCTCGGCGAGGAAGCGGCCGTGGCGCGAACGCGCCGGACGCCCGGTCAGCGACCGCACCGACCGCACCCGCGCAGCGCGCGGGTCGGTCAGCACGGCGGCTGCCGGGCGTCCGGGGTGGTGCTGGCGCTGCTCAGGCAGCGGAGCCCTCGGCGGCCGCGACGACCGGGGCGGCCGGCAGGGCGGCCTTGGCGGTCTGCACCAGGGCGGCGAAGGCGGGCGCGTCGGAGACGGCCAGCTCGGCGAGCATGCGGCGGTCGACCTCGACGCCGGCGGCCTTCAGGCCCTGGATGAAGCGGTTGTAGGTCATGCCCTCGGCGCGCGCCGCGGCGTTGATCCGCTGGATCCACAGGCGGCGGAAGTCGCCCTTGCGCGCCTTGCGGTCGCGGTAGGCGTAGACGAGGGAGTGGGTGACCTGCTCCTTCGCCTTGCGGTACAGCCGCGAGCGCTGGCCGCGGTAGCCGCTGGCCTGCTCGAGGACGACGCGGCGCTTCTTCTGGGCGTTGACTGCGCGCTTCACGCGTGCCACGGGGGTTCTCCTTGCTCATCGGTGCGCGGGCGCCGGCGGGCCGTCGCGGACGGCCGCGCGCTCCGCGCGGGGGTGGTGGGGGTGGTGGCGACGGTCAGTGACCCAGGAGCTTCTTGATCTTCTTGACGTCCGAGGGGGCCACCACGGCGTCGATCGAGAGACGGCGGGTGCGCGTGCTCGGCTTGACCTCGAGCAGGTGGCGCTTGTTGGCGCGCTCGCGCATGACCTTGCCGGAGCCGGTGATGCGGAACCGCTTCTTGGCGCCGGAGTGGGTCTTGTTCTTGGGCACGGGGGTCTCTCCTGTGGTCGGTGCCGGGTGGTGCCCGGCGGGGGTCTGGCGGGCGCGCGGGACCGGGCCCGCCCGGCGGGGCGGGCCCGGTCGCGCGCCGTGCGTCAGGACGCGGTGACGGGTGCCTGGTCGGGCTGGGAGCCCTCGCCGTCCGGGGACTGCGAGGCGGGGGTCGCCTGGTCGGCGGCCTCCTGCTCGGCGGAGTCCTTGCGGCGGCGCTCCTCGGCCTTGGCCTCGGCCTTCTTCTTGTGCGGCCCGATGACCATCACCATGTTGCGGCCGTCCTGGCGCGGCGAGCTCTCGACGCTGCCCAGGTCGGAGACGTCCTCCGCGAGGCGCTGCAGCAGCCGGAAGCCCATCTCGGGCCGGGACTGCTCGCGCCCGCGGAACATGATCATCACCTTGACCTTGTCCCCCGCCTTGAGGAACCGCTCGACGTGGCCCTTCTTCGTGCCGTAGTCGTGCGGGTCGATCTTCAGGCGGAAGCGGATCTCCTTGAGGATCGTGTTCGACTGGTTCTTGCGCGCTTCGCGGGCCTTCATGTCGGACTCGTACTTGAACTTGCCGAAGTCCATGAGCTTGCAGACCGGCGGTCGCGCGGTGGGGGCGACCTCGACCAGGTCGAGACCCGCTTCGTCCGCCAGCCGCAGCGCGTCCTCGACGCGCACGATGCCGACCTGTTCACCGTTGGGGCCCACGAGCCGCACCTCGGGAACACGGATGCGGTCGTTGATGCGGGGCTCGCTGATGTGCTGCTCCTTCGTCGTCGGGCGGGGCCGCCGGACACGGGGAAGGCCCCCGCGCTCGGACGCGCACGGAGGCCAGCCTGATCCGGCACCGCGGCGCACGAGGGCGACGACGACGCCTGTCTCCCCCGCGGACGGGGGAGGGACCGGGACCCGCGGCGCGTGGTGCACCGGGGTGGGAGGAGGCCTCCGCTTCACGTTCCGGCCCCACGAACGCCCGCCCGCGGAACCGCGGACCGGTGACGTGAGCCGGTCGGTCACCTGTCAGGGTAGCAGCATGCAGTCAGAACCCCACCCCCACACCGACGGCGGCCCCGCGGGCGACGACGCGACGGGCGACGCGACCGGCGCGACGGTCGACGCGACCGCCGAGCTGGCCCGGGACATCGCCGACGTGCCCGCGGTGGAGGTCGTCACGACCGCCGCCGTGCACCTGATGAGCGCCGCGGCCGTCAAGTGCGGGCTGGCCGAGGGCCCCGACGCCGCCGACCACCTGGACCTGGCCGAGGCCCGCATCCTCATCACCGCGCTGGCCGGGCTGGTGACGACCTCGGCGCCCGACATCGGCGGGCAGCACGCCCGCTCGCTGCGCGACGGCCTGCGCTCGCTGCAGCTGGCCTTCCGCGAGGCCTCCCCCGTGCCCGACCCGCCGGGCGGGGGCCCCGGCGAGCGGCTGACCGGCAGCGTGGTCTGAGCGGCCCCGGGCCCCGGCGGGCGGGTGCCGGGGGGGGGGGGGGGGGGGGGGGGGGGGGGGGGGGGGGGGGGGGGGGGGGGGGGGGGGGGGGGGGGGGGGGCCCCCCGCTCTCGCGCCGAACTTCAACAAGTTATT
>NZ_JBJLSG010000093.1:0-18973 GCF_050871925.1 Kineococcus gurbantunggutensis | reverse complement strand
CCCCCCGCCCCCCCCCCCCCCCCCCCCCCCCCCCCCCCCCCCCCCCCCCCCCCCCCCCCCCCCCCCCCCCCCCCCCCCCCCCCCCCCCCCCCCCCCCCCCCCCCCCCCCCCCCCACGACCAGGCAGGTGCTGGACGCCGCCCGGGAGTGCTCGACGCGCACCGCGCGGCGGAACCCACGGGCGGAGTCCAGCACCGGGCCACGACACCCCGAGCCACCCACCACCGATCGGCCCCGCACGCAAGGCTGCACGCAGTCCCGCACCCTGCCTCGTACGTATTTCCGGCGCCGGGTCCGACCTCGGCAGCTCAGCGGTTCGCTCAGTCCACCGGCACGGCGCTCAAGGTGCCGTCCGCGGCGGCCACAGCCCGCGCCTGCCACACCATCGGCCCGCACCCGCCGCCGTTGATGTCCACCAGCTCAGGGGCCACGCTCGTCGAGGCCTCCAGCACCGGAGCACCTGCGGCGTCCACCACGCTCAAGCGGGCAGTGACCACCACCTCGCTGAGCTGGTCGTTGTACGCGAAGAACCACGCGTCCCCGTGCGTCTCCACCGCAGCCTCCTGGCACGCCTCGCCCGCGCAGTAGCGCGCCCGCAGCGGCAGCGGCGCGCTGGGCGGCCACACCGAGGCCGGCACCTCGAAGTGCACCCCGTCGTAGCCGCCCATCGCAGTGCACGCCCGCTGCGCCCCGGTGCTGCACCCGGCCAGCACCACCAGCGCCGCGCACAGCAGCGGTGCCCACCGGCGAGGACCCATGCCCCTTCGACGCCGCGCTCCTGCGCACCGTTCCCTCCAGCACCGCGCACCAGCAGCGCCTGCGGCACCTCGGGCTAGATGCGCGGCACGAGTACGCACCCGGCGGCGCCCCTGCGGCGATGCGCCACCGTGCACCGTGCCGCGGTGCTCCTCCGATTCACGGGTGTGCGCGCAGCACGCACCTGCCAGGGTCACGAGGTGGACACCGACGCGCCGGGCGAGGAGCTGCTCGCCGGTGCGCTGCTGGCCGGCCCGCGCGGTCGGCGGCTGCTCTTCGAGCTGGTGGACGAGGCCAGCACCACGCGCGGGCAGGCGCAGTGGGCGCAGCCGGCGTGGCGCTACGACGAGATCGCGCCGCTGCCCGAGGAGCTGCTCGAGCAGCTGGCGCAGCGCCTGCGGGAGGCGGTGGCCGCGGTGGACTTGGACGCCCTGGCTGCCCGGCACCAGCCGCACGAGCTGCTCCCGGCCCTGGTGGAGTCGGTGGGCTCGGCGCGGTACTGGCAGCACCCGGACGCCACCGACGTGGCCCTGGCCGAGGCGCGCGTGGCCGAGCACCTGCGCCCGCTGGCGCAGGCGGTGGCGCGTGCTCCTGCGGCCGCGTGGTGGTCGCAGCCGGTGGACCCGGGCACCCAGCAGCACCTGCAGTGGGTCTTTGAACCGCACGAGCAGCACGCCCAGCCGCCCGGCCCGCTCGTGAGCACTGGCGCAGCGGCAGCAGCGCTGGCGCGCTGGCAGCGCGAGGCCGCCGCGGAGGAGGAACGGGCCCGGCGCGAGCGGCCGCGCGGCGTGGGCGCGAACTACAGCGGCACCTGGTGGTCCAGCCCCCCGCAGCTGGACGGGCTGCTGCTGAGCACCCCGGTGCTCCACGCCCCCGACGCGAGCGGGAGTCGGCGGCAGCCACTACCGGTGGGGATGGCACTGCTCGAGGACGACCCGGGCGCGGAGCAGGTGTACGCCCGCGCGGTGCGCCTGCGCGAAGGGGTGCGCGTGTACGAGGTGCACGACGCGAGCGACTGGTGCGCCCTGGTGGCCGCCCACCCGCGAACGGTGACGTACTCGCGCCGGCACGACTGGTGGCGAGCCACCGGCTGGGACGGCGCCTGGGCCCTGCCCGACTGGACCTCGGTGGCGAGGCAGTGGGACGGGGTGCACCTGAGCGTGCGCGGCTACCTCGCCGTCTCCGGGCGCCTGCTGGCCACCACCGTGCCCGGGGTGAAGTCGAGCGATGACGCAGCGGCTGAAGAGGTACGTCTTGGTGCCGCGCGCACCTTGCTGGCCGGGTGGAGCCCGGCGCAGACGTACTGGCTCACCGACGTCGTCGCAGACTCCGGCAAGGACATCAGCGAGCCGGTGCCCTGGCGCGCCACCGAGGACTACCCGCTGCGCTGGGCGCCCGGCCCAGCCCAAGACGCGCCCTGAGCGCGAGGACCGAGCGCACAGGGCGCCAGGGGAACCGGCGCACCGGCTACCTCGCGCCCCGAGCGGCAGTGGGGACCGGTGCCCTGGCCGGTGAACGCAGTGAGCCGACAGCCACAGCGGCCGTAAGCGAAGCGCACGGCTATGTCTCGCTCCCCCACCACCGGGCCGTGACGCGCCAGACGAGACCACACGCCACGGCACGTGGTTTGCGGCATGACCGAGCGGTCATCCACAGGTGCCTACGACGCCTCGGGTCGGGTCTCCAGCCGGCCATCGGCGACGACGGCGTCGACGAGGGTGCGCGGCCCTGCCACCACGGTGCAGTCGGCGTCCAGGTCGCTCAGCACCAGCCAGGAGCGGTCGGCCGGCCACAGCGCGGTGGGCCCGTGGCGCTCGAACCAGCGCTGCTCTCGGTAGCTCCGGGTGCGCCCCAGCGCGCGCACCGCGGCCAGCGGGCCGGCCAGGAGCAGGCACGTGCGCAGCACCTGCACCCGGGGTGCGGCGCTGAGCACCTCGGCGGGCAAGGCGGGGCCCTGCGCCGGCTCGACGTGGTGGGGATCGCCGTACACGTCGAGACCGGCTCCGCTGACCCACGGCAGGCCCTTGTCGAGGGCGATCGTGCACGAGGCGCTGGAGCCGGACCAGCGCGTCAGGTGGCTCAGCAGCGCGTCCCAGCCGGCCTCGCCCAGCTCACCGAGCTCGGGCTCGCCACCGGGCCAGTCGCTGCGGGTGGTGCGGCGGGTGTGCACGGTGGCGGAGACGTCCTCCCACGTGCTGTGCGGGTGCAGCCGGCGGCCGGTGCGGGCGGCGACCTGCGCCCAGGTGACGGGGTCGCCGTCGGTGTCGGTGGCCGGGTGCAGCAGCCGGGCGGTGGCAGCGAAGGCTGGGAAGGAGCAGTCGTCGACGAAGGGCTCCGGCGGTACGACGCTGCTCAGCCAGGTGGCGTCTCGGGCACAGCGGGCAGGGGCCGGCTGCAGCGTCGGGGTGCGCACCGGGCCAGTGTGAGGACTGAGCCCCTGCGCATCAGGCGTGAGCGAGCGCTCAGGGCGGGTGGCGTGCGGGCGGGCGGGAGGGCGGAGCTGGTGTGGCCGGGTAGCCGCGGGGTCGGCACAAGGGCACGCCAGTGAGCGCAGACGTGGCCGGAGCAGAGCTCACCTGTCTGGGGCTGGTGGGCGGGGTGAGGCGAAGCAGGGGTCGGAGAGGTACGCAGAGAGGGGGCAAAGCCGAACTACCTGATTTGGCTAGCCCTGATTGAGCCACCCGAAGAAAGTTGGCCAGCGGTCGGCGTGTCCGTCCAGCGCCCGGGGATCTTGCTGCCACGGTTACCGCCATGCCAGGGAAGGCCGCTCAGCTGGACGCGCAGTCGTGGACCGACGCGTGGTCCCCGCGCCGCCCGCTGGCCACCGACGACCTCCTGCGCGGCTGCTGGCGCCAGAGCCGCACCGATGCCCTGACCCGGCGCTACCTGGAGCACTCCCCCAAGGCGCTGCTGTCGATGCTGGTGATCGACGTGGACCACCCCGACACCCTGCTGCGCGCCATCAGCCGCCCGCTGGAGCACCCCGAGCCTTCCTGGGTCGCCGAGGGCGTCAGCGGCCGCGGGCACGTCGGCTGGGTGCTCTCCTCCCCGGTGTGCCGCACCGACGCCGCCCGCCAGGCCCCCCTGGTCCTGGCCGCCCGGGTGCAAGAGGGCCTGCGCCGGGCCCTGGACGGCGACCCCGGCTACGCCGGGCTGCTGACGAAGAACCCCACCCACGGCAGCTGGCACCCCTTCTGGGGCCGGGCCCAGCCCTACGAGCTGGGCGAGCTGGCCGCCGGTCTGGGCCGGCTGCTGCCGCGCTCTCTGCCCAAGCGCGCGGGCGAGGTGCGCGGGCTGGGCCGCAACAGCCACCTCTTCGAGGCGCTGCGCACCTGGGCCTACCCGGCGCGCTACCGCTACGAGGACCGCATCGAGTGGGAGCAGACCGTCGCGGCGGTGGCGGTGAACATCAACACCGAGTTCGCCGTGCCGCTGCCGGCGGGCGAGGTCGGGCACACCGCGCAGTCGGTGGCCCGCTGGGTCTGGCGCAACCTCTCCCGCGAGGGCCTGGTGCGCGTGCAGACCGTGCGCGGGCAGCGCCGTGCGGCCCAACCCAGCGCCACGGCAGCACGCAGCAAGGCCGGCAGGAGCAGTACGCCTGCTCAGACAGAGGCACGCCGCCGCAACGCGGCTAAGGCATCCTTGGCCCGTCGGAAGGTGACGGCGGAGCAGATGGCGGAGGTCGTGCTGTGAGTGCTCAGCGACCGGGGCGTCGGAAGATGACCGCTCGCGAGGCTGCTGCCCACTTCGGCGTCTCCCCCGCGACCGTCAAGCGCCTGGTGGCTGAGCCGCGCGAGGACTTTCTGGCCCGCGCCAAAGCACGCCGTGACCGCGCTGTGCAGCTGCGCGCTGAGGGCTTGAAGCACCGCGAGATCGCCGCGGAGATGGACGTGCCCATCGGCACGGTCGGCCGGCTATTGCACGAAGCCAAGAAGCTGGCCGCTCATGAAGACATCGAGCCAGCTTCCGCCTAGCCAACGGCTAGTTACTGTCTACCCTTGGCTACCAATTTGGTAGCCAAGGGTAGACAACGGCTAGAACCCGTGGGTCTTCAGCTCAGCGTCCAGGGCTCGCTCGATCAGCCGACCTTGTGGGATGCGGGTGGCCTGCGCGCACGCGGCCAGTCGCTCGTACAGGTCGGTGGGGATGCGCGCTCCCAGTTGCTTGCCGCGGCGCGGGATGCGCACGGGCGCCGCCTCGGTGGCGGGCTGCTGGCTGGGCTGCTGGGCGAAGGGCTGGCCGTTGTCCGGCGCCGGGGTCAGCACGGGAGCCGGCGGTGTCGGCTCCGGCAACGGGGGAGCGACCTGGGGCAGGCGGGTGGCGGGCTTGGGCATCAGGAGACCTCCTCGTGCGGGCGGATGCCGGCGACGTGCAGGACGTGCTCGGCCAGCTGGCGGTAGACGTCGGCGACCTCCCGGCCGGCGGCGCCGAAGGCGCGCACCGGGGCGTGGGCGCCCTCGGCCTGGCGCACCACCGCCCGCCGGGGCACCGGGGTCAGCACGTCGGGGTAGGAGGAACGCAGGAAGTCCAGCAGCTCGCCTTGCCTGGCCTCACGCGCCAGCGCGGTGGGCAGCACCCCGAGCAGCGCAGGGGCGGGGCCCCCGCGAGCGGCACGCACCTGCGCCAGCACTTCCAAGGTGCGCGGGATGCCCTCCAAGGCGTTATCGGCCGCCTCGGTGGCCACCACCACCGCATCGGCGGCGTGCATCGCGGCCAGGAAGAGCCCACCCAGGCTGGGCCCGCAGTCGAGCACTACCAGGTCCAGCGGGCCTGGAGCCTCCTGCAGCGCCACGGCCAGTCGCTGGGCCGCGCCGGGAAAGGACTCACCGTTGCGGGCGGCCAGGTCTTGGTTGGCGGGAGCCACGCGCAGCCGTGGGGACCAGTGCTCACCGGCCGGCACTACGACCTGGTGCACGGTGCCGGCCTGCACCGCAGCACCGGCGCGCTCCTGCGCGGCGTAGAGGGCATCGGAGACGGTCAGCTGCTGCGGCTTGCCGAAGGCGTTGCCGTCGAAGACGCGGGCGGTGGCGTCGGTCAGGGCGGTGGCGTTGCCCTGCTGGTCCAGGTCGACCAGCAGCACGTGCGCACCCAGCTCAGCGGCTGCGTCGGCCACGTTGGCGGCCGTGGTCGTCTTAGCCACCCCGCCCTTCTGGTTAGCGATCGCGAGGGTGAACACGACCGGCTCCTCCCGTGGTGACTGGCTAGCCAGTGGCAAGCCATTGTCTACCACTGACAACCAGTGGCTAGCCGTTGTATAGCAGGGTGAGCAAGTAAAGAGTGGGTGCCACGCCAAGAAGTCCTCGACGAGGCGGTGCGTTGACCGGTTGAGGCCGCCACGAGTTGGGGGACGGACGCTGCGCTCACGCGCGGCCACGACTGCAAGCACGTGCACCGCGGCGGCAGGCCGGATCGGCTGAGGCACCGCCCCGGTGCCGTTCGACGTCAGGTCGGTGGGGACGCCGGCTCGTCGTCGACGAAGCGGACCGCGCTGGCGGCGATGCGGCGCAGGCCGGGCAGCTCCAACGTGGTGAAGGTCGGTGCCAGCGCCGGCCCCCAGGAGACCTCAAAGCCCAGCTTGCCGTCGGTGGGCATCCCGAAGATGCGCGCCGCGCACGAGATGTGCACCACGCGGCCGTCGCCGTGACCGTCGCTGCGCCCGCGCAGGACCAGGCGTTGCGGCATGAAGTTCACGGTGGCGTGCACCAGGGGGTCGTTCAGCTGCCCCGGCCAGTGCCCGCCCATCTCCGCCTGCACGGCGGCCTCGGCCTCGCTGCGCGGGGGCAGGACCTGCGGGATGAACGCGGCGTCGGCGCGGGCCACCAGCCAGGCGGTCAGGCGGTCGGGGTGGGCGAACAGGCAGCGCAGCCCGATAGCGATGCCGGGCACCTTGGCCAGCAGCAGCGGCCCGTGCGCGATGGCGCCCAGGCTGCGCCAGGTGTCCTCCGAGTCCTCGATCAGCCACGGCCTCCACGGCCGCTGTCCCGGTTCCCATGGCTGGGGGTAGGGGCTGCTCATCCCAGTCTCACCACCTTCTCGGCCAAGTCGTCGAGGTTCTCCAGGACCAGGACGGTGGTGGTCATCGGTGCGCCCAGCTCGGGCCAGCCGGCTTCCAGCGGCAGGCGCGCGTCGGCGGGCAGGTCCGGCCACCACAGGTCGAGGTCCTGGACGTAGGCCGGGGTGCCCGGGTCGTCGCCGGAGGAGCGGCGGGCGGTGTGGGCCCTGCGGTCGGAGTGGTGCTCCAGGCGCAGCCAGGGCTGCCCGTCCGGGGTGGTCCCGGCCGCCGAGGCGGGCACACTCAAGCGCGCGGAGCTATACGGCAGTGTGCGAGAGGGCCGAAGGCCGCTGCGGCCGCTGCGGGGCAGGCTGTCGGAGTCGTGGGCGTTGCGGGCGGCCTGGCCGGTGGCTTTGACCTCGATGGAGAGCAGCAGCCCGTCCAGGTGGGCGAAGGCGCAGCGCAGGCCGATGCCGATGCCCGGTCCGGTGCTGAGCACGCACGGGCCGTGCACGAGGGCTCCCAGTTCCCGGTCGAAGGAGGAGGAGATGGCGCTGCTCACCCGCTCAGCGTGCCGCACACCGCAGCACCTGGTCACTAGCGGTGCGCAGGTGATTGCCGTGCTTGGCGACCACGCGCAGGTCGACAGGTGGGCGTTTGCCGCCCGGATGGGTCGTCTTAGAAGTGACCATTTGGGAGATGGGGCGGGGGAAGGGCCGCAGGGCCGCGACACGCCGTCTCAGAACCCGTGTCCACCGTGAAGAAGCACCAAGCCCTCCCGTCGGCCAACCGGCGCAGCAGGCTGTTGCGCTCCACATCGGGCTCCGCGTCAGCACGGGCGTGCAGGGCTGCGACCAGTGCGTCCACGAGGGCGTCCGCGCTGGGTCAAGCCCCTGTGGCCCGACGCGCCTCAAGGGTGAACGCGCTGACCTGCAACAGCTGGGAGCGCGTCACGGATTGGTCCCAAGATCCGCAAGGCCCTGCGGCCATGGTGCGGTGAATGGACTACTGAGCTCAAGGCAGCCAAGCGCTCAAGCTCACGGCCTGACCTGCCGATGAGGCCGTGTCGCGCACGAACGGGCACGACCTCGGTGGGCGGGAGCCGTCACTCCCGCCCACCTCCTCAGGCCGTCACTGCACCAGGGCCGTGACCAGCTGCACAGTCGCGGCACTCAGCTCCACCAGCGCCACTAGCAGCAGCAGACGCGGTTCCCATGGGTCGATCGATCTCATCGCGCACTCCTTCCGCGTCGAGGCTCATCGCCTCGACGCGATCGGCGGGAGGCGTCCGTCATCGCCATCCCGGAACGGGCGAAGCCCCCTCGGTATGAGGGGGCTTCAGTACGTACTTCGGGTGAAGGGGCGATCACCTTGAGCCCTAGTGGGCAGATTCTTCGAACGGGGACTGCTCCACCGGGTCATCTAGGTGCTCGCGGAAGGTTTAGACACGGGTGTACAGGCCTGGCCTGAGGTGGAGGCCCGTTGTCCGTCCAGACGTAGGGAAGCTGTCGACCCAGGGCTCTTGTCGGTAGGCCTGGCCACCTGAGGTCCCTAGCGCGCAGGTTCGGCGAGGATGACCGCATGATCGCGGGTGCTCTGTTCCAGGCCGCCGAGGAGACCTCGAAGTCAGGAGGGCTGGGCGCCCCGGACTGGGCTGCCATCGCGGCTCTTGGCGCGGCCGTGGCCGCCTTCCTTGGGCCTCTGCTGACGCGCTCCAGCGAGAGAGCCTTGCGCAACCGCATCCTCAAGGACTTGGACATCTACGAAAAGCTCCAGACGCACCTGTCGATGCCCTCTCAGCAAGAGGCCCTCGAGCACCTGATCCGGCGTGAGCTTCGAGCGCTCACACGCCGGAACACCTCACCGGCCTGGCAGCTGCTCGGCCCGATCGTCATGGCGCTCGATCTCCCGCTGTTCGCTGCCTACCTCCTGTGGCCGGTGTTCTCCGACCATCGGGCACCTCAGTCGCTCATGACCGTGATCATCACCGTGCTTACCCTTGAGCTGCTGTTCTTCATCAGCTGGTTCTTCGTGTGGCTGCACGTTCGACGCCTGCGTTGACCACTCAGGAACTGAGCCTTTTCCATCCTGGACAGACCAGCTAAAATGGAAAGGCTCACTCCAAGAACGTGAGGCATTCTGCGAGGTGTTAATTCACCGCAAGGTGACCACCTGGGCCGCTCGTTTTGTAACTCAACCACTTCATGAGCGACATGAAAGGTTTGGTAAATATCTGATGGCACCAGGTAAGCGCAGCAATCGAAAGCCTAATCGTTCAGCAACGCGAAAGTTTGCACCCGCTGCGCCACCCGTGAAGGTAACCATAGTTGCGGACTCGGCAATAGTTGATGGAAATCTATCTTTAGATCGCGAGGTGGCCCTCGTTAAAGCATCCATATTATATGCCGACAAGGTTGATCTATTGAGTCCTGGATCTGACATACTGATCGATTGGATGCGACTGCGAAACGCCAACAAACAAGCGGTCCTGCGGTTCATGTCAAAGCTGGACCCTTCTGTTTTTGCCGAATCTGATGATTTATCCGCCTCAAAAGATTGGCAAGGCGTCCTGGCCGATATAGCCAACCTCGACGACGAAAGATTAAAAATTGTCGAAAATCTAATGAAGTCCAAAAGCTACGAAGATTTCGGAATTACTCCATGGTTTTACGCCCTGCTCACCGAGCCAGTCGAAAAGTGCCGTGCCGCAATCTCTCGCTCATTAAACACGTGGGGAGGTGACCAAATTCAAAAAGCCATTGATCAAAAACTTGTCTCCGTCCAACCGCTAGGCGTGAACTGGCGATCACTCGATGCATCCGTGGAAGACTTCGCTGAACGCATCGATACGCTACTCGCCAGTGGCGATGTTTACCCACTGCTTGACGGCGAAGCGGCTCGCATGGCTCAAGCTTCGATTAATAGTGGAAAACTGTCGACCAGTGCACTTTCTATAGCAAATGCTCGTGAAGCCACGGTTGGTTCAGGCCTGATTGCGCGCCTGCCGGCATTTAGCAATGTTCCGATCGACGAAATTGTTGACCTTCGCACCGATATTTCAAGTGCTTTAATGCGATACCGGGTGGCCATGTCATCCCTTTCTAGTAAGCTACGAGTAGGTCCATTTGATAAGGACGTCGACGCCGATATTGATCACTTGATGAGGGTGGAAGTGGCGCCCAGTTTAGGTCAATTGCACGAAGAACTGGCGCAACATGGGCTCATTAAAGATGTAGCCAAAAACTTGTCCACGGACATTAAGGCCGTAATTACAGGCGCAGCTGGTCCTACGGTAGCGATAGGCGCCGCTTCTTTAACTGATCTCAATGCATTGCTCACTATTGCTACAGCATCTGCCCCACTGGGCATGATGTCTGCACAGGCTTTTTTAAATGAATTGATTAAGCGCCGCGATCGACAAAGCAATGCAAAGCAGCATGGATTATTCCTGCTGTACAATGTTGAGCGCCGTTTAGAAAAATAAGATCCTTCCTTGGGTGCCGCGTGAAACAAGAGCCGAACCTCGGGGCTGGTGCGGGCCGTACCCTGGTGATGCAGACAATCTCGGCAATTCCCGTCCCGCCAGGGGCTTCGCCCATGCCCGCTGCCACCCCACTCCTCAGCGGGACGGGAAAGGCTCACCGATCTCAGACTGCTTGCGCAACGCAGTGGCGGCCTGGGAGCGGTAGACGGCCCTAGCCGAGGAGAAGGTCCAGCTGGCGCCGCCGCGGGCGGTGGGCACCCCGTCAGCACTCAGCCCGTCGGCGATCGCCTGCCAGGAACGGCCCGCCTCGCGCTCCTCGACGACACGGCGCACCACCTCCATCGGCAGGACCTGCGGTCGGCCTAGGCGCACCCCGGCGGCCTTCTTGGCCGCCAGGGCGTCGCGGGTGCGCTGGCCGATCAGCTCGCGCTCGAGCTCGGCGATGCCGGCGGTGACGGTGGCCATGAACTTGCCGTTGGGGGTGGAGGTGTCCACGCCCACATCCAGGCACACCACCGACCACCCGCGCCGGGTGGCCTCCTTCACCAGGCCGGAGAAGTCGTGCACGGAGCGGGAGAGGCGGTCCAGCTTGGCCACCATCAGCACGTCCGCCTGGCGTGCGTTCAGCCGGGCGAGGGCACTGGTGAGGGCGGGGCGGTTGAGGTCCTTGGCGGAGTGCCCGGCGTCCACGACGAGCTCCAGCTCCCACCCGCGCCGTCCCGCCTCGGCTTGGAGAGCTGCGCGCTGGGCGTCCAGGCCGGCGCCGGAGGCGGCCTGCTCCTCGGTCGAGACCCGCAGGTAGCCCAGCACCCGGGGTCCGGCCGCGGACGCCGCCGGCGAGGCAGCCGGAGACGCGACCGAAGGCTTGGTCGAGGGGCCGGCCGAGGAGTCGCGGGGCCGGGCGGTGGGGCTCACGGGCCCCACCCTGGCACGATCACCGGCACTAAAGGGTCGTTTACTGCCGACGTCAGGCGCCATAACGGTCCTTACGGTGTCGATCCCGTGCGGATCGACGCTTAGTGCTGTACCGGCGTGCCGGGGTGTGCTCACAGTGCGGTGAGGTGCCCGCCGCGAGGTCCTCGCCCGCCAGGAAGCAGGAGGACGCGTGCGTCCAGCCGGTCAGGCTCAACAAACCCGACGGGTGCGCCTGCTGCAGCGGGTCGGTGGGGCACTGGTCCTGCTCGTCGCCCTGGCCGCCGTCGTCTTCGTCTGACAGCCGTGGGTGTCGTGCGAGTACGAGGACTCCTCGGCGGGATGCCGGCCAGGCGCGGTGGAGCAGACGGACCTGGCGACCGGCCTGCTCGTGCTGCTGGCTGGCTTGGTGGTGGCGATCGCGGCCACCGTGGTCGCTGCCCGTGCTCAGCGCGCCTCGCTCAAGGCCCGTAGGTAACACTCGATTAGGCCGACCCAAGAGCGCCAAGCAGGCGGATACTCCGAAGAGCTAGCGGCACATGACTACATCTTCTAAGCTAATGCCCCACCCTATGGCAGGAGTTTCATGAAGGTCTTCATAAGTTGGTCTGGCGAATTGGCGCGCAAGATCGCCGAGGATTTAAGGGAATGGCTTCCAGGCGTCATCCAAGCCGCTGATTGCTATGTGTCTAGCCGAGATACTGAAGCTGGCGTCCGATGGAACCACATCATTGAGGCGCAACTTGAGTCTAGCGATTTCGGAATTATTTGCTTGACGCCCGACAACATTGAAGCGCCGTGGCTAAATTTTGAAGCGGGAGCATTGGGAAAGGCGGTGCAAGGTTCACACGTTGTTCCACTTTTGTACGACATGACTCCAGCGGACATCAACACACCACTCAAGCAATTTCAAGCTAAACAGCTGACGCGAGATGGGGTTCTTGAAATGGTTCAAACTATGAACAGAGTAGCTGAACGCAGCTTGCCAAACTCGACGATTGAAGCTGTTTTCGACGGCTTATGGCCTAGGCTAGAAACTAAAATCGGCGCACTCAACAGTTCCGGGGGTTTCACCAGGAGGCCAAAGCAGCGAAGCGACCGGGAATTGCTTGAGGAACTCGTGACGGCAGTTAGAGAACTGCAGCGGACACAGCGTCAACCTGCAAATACAATTGGCGCAGCACGCGGCGATAGCAGGCCTAGAAGTGCTGTCGGTGAATTGAATAAGTCGGTTGAAAATGTTGGGGCGAGCTTAAAGTTCGGAAAAGAGGGGCCGATAGTTTTTTCTAAGTACCCGCTCAACGCAACCCAGCAACGATTCATTGAAGCCGTGGCGGAAGCTAGCGGACTACTGCCGGTTGAGTTTGAATCAGAACTTCCTTCTTAGGTAATAGTTCTTCGAAGGGCCATAGAATAAATTTTTCGACGGCATCCCACTGGCTTTTAGTATTCTGCACATAAGCAAGAGTGGGATCTTTCCCGGTTGAGCAGACCGCCGGAACGGCGAGGGCACTATCTATTTCTCTTCATAATTAGTACCGTGCAGAGCAGAACCAAAGCGGCGCTCCCTTTGTTGATAGCGCGCGACGGCATTACGCAGATCTTTCGCGGAGCAGTCTGGCCAAAGCACATCCAGGAAAATTAGCTCCGCGTAGGCCAACTGCCATAGCTGCCCATTGGAGATGCGTTGCTCTCCTGAGGTGCGGATGAATAGATCGATGTCGGGTACTTCGGGCACGTCCAGGTAGCTGCGGAAGGCGCCCGGTACATCAGCGAGCTCCAGCCGCCCTTCAACCGCGTCTTGGGCGGCGCGCTGAGCGGCGCGGGCGATGTCGTCCTGGCCTCCGTAGTCGGCCTGGTAGGTCAGCGTGAGGGCATCGTGTCCCGCTGTGGCCGTCTCCACGGCTTTGATGCGCTCATGTACGCGCGCCGGCACACGGTCCCGCCGTCCGGCCCAGCGCAACCTCACACCAAGACGGTTGAAGACTTCCAGACCCTCGTGGGCCGAGCTGGCGATCAGTTCCAGGAGGTCGGTGACCTCACTCGACTCGCGACGCCAGTTCTCCGAGCTGAAGACCGCCAGGGTCAGGTAGGGGATGCCGAGCTCGATGCAGGTCTCCACAGCGGTCCACACCGCCTTGAGCCCCTGTTTGTGCCCCTGGATACGGGGGAGTCCTCGCTGGGTCGCCCACCGCCCGTTGCCGTCCGGGCAGATGGCGAGGTGTGTCAGGGGGGGAGTCCTCGAAGTCATGCAGATGCCCCCGTCCCGGCGTTCTTCTCCTGCTCCACCTGCTGCCACGCGCAGACGAGCAGGCGCACCGAGTCGAGGGCCGGATCGCTCAGAGCGCCGATGGAGCAGATCAAGTCCTCGATCCCCCGCTCCCGCATGGCGTCGACGGCCCCGTCGTGCCGCACGCTGAGCGCCTCATCTTCGTCCTCGCGCATGAAGTAGTCGGGGGTGACGCCGAAGTACTGCGCCAGGGCCGAGACGATGCGCAATGTGGGGTTGGCTGACTCTCCCGACCTGAGGCGAGAAAGGTGCGAGGGAGTGACGGTGACGCCGTAGCGCTCCTTCAAGTCCACGGCGATCCGTGCCAGGGAGTACGGCTTGCCGGCCGCGGAGCGCGTGCCCTCGACGAGGGCGGAGAAGCGACGGGCGAACCTCTCCTCGACGGCGATGGAGCCGCGACTGTCGCTGGTCGGCATCAATGCCCCTCCTTCCAGTCGGAGTCGCCGCGGAATTGATCCGCAGCATTCGGGGGCAGAGCGTGATCGAGCACGGCGTCACCGTCTGGGGTGCCGTAGGTGCTGCCGCAGACGACCACGGCGGCCGCCACCACGACGGGTAGGCCGAAGTCCCGAGCCGCACCCCACCACAAGGACCCCGTGGGTAGGAGGTCGTCCAGCCAGAAGGGCAGACCCGCTGCCCCACCGGCGATGAGCCCTGCCGCAGCGATCAGGGGAGCGATCAGGGCCGGATGGCTCCTCCTGACGTGAGGGCGTCGCTGGCGTGCCATGCGCAGCAAGTGGAGCGCCCCCAGCAGGAGGGAGACTTCTCCAGTCACAGCGAGCCAGTTCACCGCGCTCCTTCGTGAGTCTTCTTGAGTCGTCGACGACGACCGATCGCCTTGAGGTGGTGCCCGTGCACCACTACGAGCCGAGCACCAGCGTGCGCCCTCGACGGTCAAAGCTGTGCCCCTGGGAAGGCACCTCCCCAGGAGCACAGCGAAGCAAGCACCACTGCCGATCACCGCTGCCGATCACGACCGCTCAGGGCGAAGGCCCGCCGCACCGCAGGCCCGCCAGGGCCGAGGAGCGCCGGGCCTGCGCAGCGGCAAGGCGCGCAGCGCCGCGACAGCCCTCCGTCAGCGACCGGAGCCAGCCTCGGGCTGGGTCTGCACCCGCGTGCACGCTCCACCGGGACCGCAGACGACCTCGGCCTCGGCGCTAGAAGCGGTCGAGGCCGCTGCTGCGCCAACGGCGGCAGGCCGCGCCGGCACCCGGGTGCACACACCGGCTGGACCGCAAACGACCTGCGGGACCTCGGTGCAGACACCACCAGGGCCGCAGACGACTCCGGACGGCGTGCTCGCGGCCGCCGGCGCAGCCACCGCAGGTGCTGCAGGTGCTGGAGGCGGCTGGTGGCTCGACGTCGCAGTGGTCGCCGCCGGCGCAGCCTCCAGCCCGTGGGTCAGCCACTTGCCGAAGGCGTCCTGCCCCACCCAGAGCATGGCCAGGGCGAGGAAGGCGACGGTGGCGGTGATCATCCACTTCGCGAGCGTGTAGTTGTCCACGACCTGCTTGGAACCGGGGCGGTTCGGAGTGATCACTTGCGCTCTCCCTGCTTCATCCCTGCGGCGGCCGTCAACGTCGTCCAGATTCGATCTTCCCAGTGAAATCCCACGTTCTGCAGCGTCCACGCCCCACCCTGCCAATGCAGGACCTGCCCCTTGGGGACGTTGGCGATGTCGCCCGGCGTGAGCACCTTCTGCCGCGCGATCGAGGTGGAGGGGTTGGTCACCGTGACGGCCTTGTTCTTGACCATCATCGTCGACTGGCTCTGCGAGAGGTGGATCCGGTCGAATTCACCCGCGGCGCTGGACAAGGCGTCCACGGTGTAGGGCTCGATGACCCCGGGAAAGACCAGCTTGGTGGGGAAGAGCGTCAAGAAGCCGTCGGCCTCCTGGCCCCAGCGGGCACGGGCGCGAGAGAGGTCCTGGATGCCCACGATGATGTGCAGCGACTGCCCACCGGCCTCGCTGATGATGGCCGGCAGCGGGATGGGGGCGGTGTTGTTCGCCTCGTCCAGCACGAAGGTGACGTGTGCCCGCTTGGGCTCGCGCTGCGCCGCCTCGGCGGCGTGACGGGCGTAGGTGGCGCTGCGCAGCTCCTCCAGCAGGCCCACAAGGATCGGGGCGTACTCCGCCTGCCGGTCCGGGCTGGCGGTCAGGTACAGCGTGTCCGTGCTGCGCACGAACGCGGCCGGGTCGAAGTTGGGCGTCTCACCGCTGCGCCGGGCAGCAGGGGCGTTGTACACGCGCACCAGGCGCACCAGGGTGGACAAGACGCTGGAACGCTCACGATCGGGCAGCCCTAACAGGCCCACCAGCTGGGCACGGGCGATGCTCGCGGCCTCGTAGCCGTCCTGCGCAGCCGCCTCCAGCACGCTCAGGACCGTGGTGGAGGTCTCCTCGGTGTCGGCGCTGATGGCCCAGTCAGCGACCGTGCCGATGGGCAAGCGCACCAGGGACGCCGCCCAAAGCAGCACCTCCAGCCAGTCCCGTGCACGGTCCACGAAGTGCTCACCCTCGCCCTGGCTGCGCATCGGCAGCGCCATGCGGGTGGCCACCCGGCGGGCGTCCTCCCAGCTGTGCACCGACACCAAGGGCGACCAGCGGGCAGGCACGACACCGGGCGCCGGCTGCTCCTGCCCGCCAGGGTCGAAGTGCCACACGCGCCCCATGCCCGCGCGGGCGGTGGCGGTGGCTTCCATCAGGTCGCCCTTGATGGAAGAGGCCACGCAGACCCCCGGCGCGAGCCAGATGGAGGGGATCAGCGCCGCGGATGACTTGCCCGAGCCGGGCGGGCCGATGACCAGCAGGCCCCCGCGCGGGGACGCGGCCCCCAGCTGCTTCTTGGCATCCGCGCTCCACCCGAGGTGCCCGCCCGGCAGGGCGTTCGCAGCGGCCGCCTGCCGCAGCACCTGCAGCGGGTCCGCTGCCCTGCTCAGGCGGTGGATCAGGCCCTCAGGAGCAACGGAGCGCCCCGGCTTCACCGCGCCACCCGCGCCACCCGCGCGGCCAGGGGTCGCCGACTGACCGGCCAGGTCCTGCCCGGTGGAGCTGCTGCGACCGAAGACGAAGGCAGCGGCGTAGGCCAGAAAGCTCGGGGCTGCGCCGATCAGGACGATCAGCGCGCACAGCCAGCGGCCCCGTGCAAAAGCCGCCCTGCTCGCTCCGTCGTGCAAGCCCAGCGCGAGGCCGACCAGCGAGGTGAGAGCGATCACCGCCAGGAACGGCGCCTGCCAGTACTGGCCTGCGTGCACGTGCGCGTACGTCCACGGAGCGGCCACCAGCACGGCCAGCGCGTAGACCTTCCAGTGCCACCCGCGCCCGGAAGCTTGCGAGGGCGCTGGCGCCAGGGCGCTGCCCTGCGGTCCCCACTGCTGGCTCACCGCTCCATCCCCCGCTCGGACCCCTGCTCGCGCTGGCGCTCTCGCTCGGCGCGCACCCGGGCGACGGTCTCCTCCGCACTCCGTCTGCTCCTCGTAGCCTGCTGGTCGGGGTCGGTCTGCCCACCCGACCCGGTCTGCTGCTGCATGTGGTTCTCCTTCATCGGCGCAGGTCGCGGCGCGTGCTCTTGGTCGGGTCGCGCCGCCAGGGCCCCGGTGGTCCTGTCCTGCGGGGTCTTGGGAGCGGCGGGCCTGCTCGGGCCCTGCCGCTGCGGCTCAGGCGCCGCCAGGGAAGCCGCGGTTGGGGAAGCCGCGGCCGGGGCAGCCGCGGCACCGGCCAGCCGCAGGACCTGCCGGCCCTCGGCGGTGGCCAGGGCCGGCACCCGGTGCGAGCCGGCGGCCACCACGTCGTCGGCCACGCCGTGCGCCGCGCCGTTCGCCAGGCTGTCGCCCGCGCCGTGGGCCTGGGCGTGCCGCTGGCGCCACCAGGCGGCATCGCCGGCGGTGCGCCGCTCGGCGTCGCGGCGCACCGCCACCATCGCCCGGCGCTCCTGATCGGCCACCGCCTCGCTGACGGCCTGCTCGGTGCGCGCCTGGTGCCGCGCCCTCGTCTCCAGCAGCTTGCGGGGTACCTGCACCACCGGGGCGGGGCGCGGGGTTTCCAGCACGGGCGCGAGCTTGGACCACGACAACGACTTGTCCAGCTGGCTGGCTTTCATCCACACCGGCTCACCAGCGGCATCCACGTGCCCGGGCAGGTGGAAGCTGTACCCGGCCACGCGGCCGGTGCTGGCCACGTTGGCCCGAGCATCCACACCGGCGCGCTGCAGCGCCTCCTCGAAGCCCGCCCGCCCACGCCCGGCAGCCCCCTCCACAGCCGCGCGCACCCGCTCAGCCAACTGCACGCGCGGTGGCACCTCGCCCGTGCGCTGCCCGCGGCGCCACTCCCCCGAGCTCACCTGGTGATCGGCGCTGCGCCGGCTCTGCTCGCTGCTGCGGCGTGGAGCCGGCGTCAGCTCGTGCTCGCGCTCCAGCCCCGCGCACACGCTTTGCGCCTGGCGCCGGTCGTGGCTGCCGCGCCAGACCCGCCCGTCCCACCCCACCCGCGAAGTCGCCAGGTGGATGTGGTCCGCGCCGTGGCGCACCGCCACCCACGGGTGCTCCGCCAACCCCATCCCCTCGGCAAAGCCCTGCGCGACGTCGGCCCACTCCGCATCGCTCAACGTGCGGTCCTGCGGAGCGCAGCGCAGCGAGCTGTGCCAGATCGGACGCGTAATCTCCGGCCGCTGCGCAGCCGCCTGCTTCAGCATCAACGCCCACAGCGCCCCATCGCGCTCCCCCTCCAGCCCCAGGTTGCTGGCGATCACCGCTCCACCGGCGCGCCCGTCGTACACGTGCTCCTCGTGCGTGCCCGGCCCGTGCAGGTACGCCGCCAGGTCACCGGCACGACTGCCCCGCGTGATCTTGGCAATCACCGGTGCGCCGCCTGCTCGTGCAGCGCCCGCAGCACCTGGCGCACCTCCGCGGCCGCGACCTCGATGCGCGCCGCAGCCGCCGCATCCAGGCCGTGCGCGTGCGCCAGGCGCACCGCCTGGTTCAAGTTGCTGCCCACCCGGGCCAGCTCCAGGCGCAACGGCGTCGAGGCGCCCGCACCCACCGACATCCCCGCCTCAGCTCCGGCCCCAGCTCCGGCCTCACCGGTCCCCCCACCAGGGGTCCCACCCACGCTCAGGGTCCGCGCCACCTGATCGCGCACCCACGCCCCCAGCCGCCCCCGCCCAGCGGCCGCCGCCGCCGCCAGCCACCGCTCGTGCTCAGCAGGGGTCAACCGCACCGCCACGGTGCGGGTTCTCTCGGTCGCCACCAGCGACCTCCTTCCGAGCGCCAGCGAGGCAGGACCCCGCTCCGAGCGGAGCGAGGAGGGGCGAGGTGCGGGAGCAGTGGAGCGCAGCGTAACGCTAACGCATACCTCGCATCCCCATCGCCCAGGTGCATCGGTGCGGGTCGTTCCCGGCGCGCCCGGCGCGGCGGGGGCAGCCCGAAGGGCTGCATCGCGTGGGGCGGCCAGGCGCCGCACCCACCACCACGGACGTGCTGGACGCCGCCCGCGGGTGCTGGACGCGGACCCCCCGGGCGAAAACACCGGCGGGGTCAAACAA